>PEUD01000086.1 GCA_002780805.1 Candidatus Omnitrophica bacterium CG02_land_8_20_14_3_00__42_8
AACACTTAGAGTGCTATTTGTCAACAAAAATCTGCAAAGTCCCCCCGCGCTATTCTATCTTTTGAAGCGTTATTGTTACGGTTCCGACCAGCGGGATACTGCTTTTTACTACTATAAGAAGAGGTATACGTTCCTCGTCTATTGAAAACCATATGCTGACCTTTGCATTTTTGTTCAGTTCTCCCTGAAACCAGGACATAGGTTCTGCCATAAATGCCTGATATTTGCCCAGGCCTTTGATTTTTACAATACCCCTATTTGCAATTCGGGTTTCCAGAAACCAGTTCTTGTCATTCAGATGGACATTGGCAAAAAGAGATTCGCCTTCTTTGATACTGCTCAATCTGAAATAATAAATACAGCTTACCGGGTCCTGCACGCCTTTCGGCACATTGAATTCTTTTTTTTCATTTGTAATCCTTGAAGTATAAAATGCCTTCCCTTTTTCCTGATCAAAGTCCACGTATTCATCTTTCTGTTTCTTGCCTTCTTTCTGTTTCTTATCAAATCTTATAGGATAGAGCTCTTTTGTGTCCAGATATGTGGATATCTCGTCTTCTACCGGAAAAAGCTTTGCCGCAAAAGAAATTGTTTCTGCCTTTGCGCTTATATGATAGACCTCGCGGCCGTTTAATTCCATGATTTCATCTACAGATAAAACCGCAAATCCAACGTCCATCCCCATCCATTCCGCTTTATAGGTAAGTTTTTCTCCAACTCGCAGTTTAGGCTTAGGGGCTGTTATCTTGATTTCCTCTGGTTTTTTTTCTTTAATCTTGTAGCTCGATGTAATCCCGCAGCCTGAGATAAAGATAACAATAACTAATATACTTAGCTTTCTTAGTTTCATAAATCTCCTATGTTAGAATAGCAGGATACATAATGTTGTCTGAAGTTATCTGATGTTATCTAAGGTTATCTGAGGTTGCAGCAACCTCAGATAACTTCTGACAACCTCTGACAACGTCAGATAACCTTACTTTAATAATTCCTTCGCTTCTTCAAATACCTCCTCTACGGTTATCTCCCTGAGGCACAAAAAATCTTTTTTGCAGTCATGAGCAAGGCAATCTGTACAGCCAACATCCTTATGTATGGCTATGGCCTTGTCTCCGAGAGGCCTCCATCTTACAGGACTAAGGCCTTTCTGATTTCTGCCGAATATGGAGATAACAGGCGTTCCAACGCCTGAGGCGACGTGTACAGGGCCTGAATCATTGGAAATGACTAAGCTCGCTTTTTTGAATAACGCGGCTAATACTCCGAGAGTAGCCGGGGCACAGAAAAAAACCGGCTTATTGTTCATCATTCCTCTTACCTTTTCTCCAAGCGCGGCCTGATCAGGCGCTAAGTTAATCATGACTTTTATCTTTAAATCTTCTATCAGCATGTCTCCTGTTTTCGCGAAATTTTCCAGAGGCCACATTTTCGACACACAGCTGGCTCCAGGATGAAGAACCACGAATTTCTCTCCTCTTCCGATATCCAGGCTTTTAAGCAGGATATCCGCTTTTCTCTCATCATCTCTCTGGACATATATAAAAGGCAACAAAAATTCAGGCTCTATCCCAAGATACCGCAATATGTCCAATGAATACTCAGCTTCATGCTTTTCACCTAATTTTTTCGTATAGGCTATTTTATCCGTAAGGAGAAAATCAGCTTTGCCTCTTGCGTACCCTATCCTTTTCGGAATCCCTGTCAAAAAACAAATGAGATTTATCCTCTTTGTAGTATGGAGGATCAAGGCCGTGTCAAATCTCTTTGACCTGAGCTGTCTTATAAAACTGATATTATTAAAAATCCCTTTTTGTTTTTTATTCTTATCATATACTATTACCTCGTCAATATGCGGGTTTCCTTTCAATAAATCGTCCATTCTCGGCTGAACCATAACCGCGATATACGCGCCGGGGAACGCCTTTCTTACAGCCCTTATCGCGGGCAATGACAGCACCACATCGCCCATCCTGTCAGTCCTCGTAATAAGTATTCGTTTTACATTGGATATGTTCATATTAGTTTATGCACCGCCGCTAAAACTTCCTCCGAGCTGATAGAATACATGCACTCATACGTTCCAAATTTACACTGCGCTTTTTTGCACGGCGAACATTTAAGGGTTCTGCGTATTACTATATCTTTATCTCCTTTCGGGCCGTATTCTTCGGGATCGGTCGGTCCGAATATCGCCACAACCTTTACCCCGAGATCGGACGCTATGTGCATACCTGCGCTATCGCATGTTAAAAGCAGATTAAATCTTTCTATAAGCGCGAAAAGTTCATTTAAACTTGTCTTGCCCGTTAAATCAATAAGACAATCCTGTTGATTTACCGCGTTCGCAATCTCTTTTGAAAATCCGGCCTCGTTTGAATCGCCTATTAAAACAACTTTATACTGCGGATTCTTTATGATATTGCTTATAACATCTATAAAACCCTGTTTTTTCCACTGTTTCAGATGGCTTCTGCTTCCAGGGCTGACTCCTATAAGCATATCCGTATCCTTTACCTTACTGTCTCTCAGCACCCTATCTATCTCATTTCTGGATTCATCATCTATATAAATATTTTTTTGTTCCCTGTAATTTATTCCAAAAGGCCCCAAGCTCTCCAAATGCATCAATCTCCTATGTTTTATTTTTGATTTAGGCATGGGAAATAACCCTGTCCTGTTTTTTGCCGCGATCAAGACCGGCAAAAGGCTTGTCTTCATATCAATTGCTAAGTCATATCTCTCGGCCTTAAGCCTTTTTATGAATTCCATTTTATCTCTCAGTCCCGCGTGTTTATTGTAAATAAAAATAGTGTTAACCCTTGGGTCTTTTCTAAAAACCTGCTCAGGCCTCGGCCCTACTACAATATCTATGCAGGCATCCGGAAAATTATCTTTCAATGCAGACAATACAGGCAATGTCAAAATCACATCACCTATATTTGAAAGAGTGATAAAAAGAATTTTATGGATGTTTGATAATTTCATAAAGTGCCCCCAATACATCTTCCGCGGTAACCGCCTTCATGCATCTGTTATCTTTACACTTAAGATCATAACAGGGTATCTTGCAGCCTGTATCTTTACGTAAAACTATATACCTCCCATCCCCGTATGGGCCTGTCAATTCAGGCGAGGTTGGACCGAATATCGCCACCACCCTCGTCCCGACCGCTACCGCAAGATGCATTGGGCCTGAATCGTTTGAAATGACGCATATTGCTTTTTTAAAAATAGCCCCCAGAGTTTTTAAAGTAGTCTTCCCGCATAGTATTAAAGGCCTATGTTTCATTAAACCGGCTATATTTTCAGCGAGGACAATATCTTTTTCCGCGCCTGTCAGAATAATAGCCGAGCCTAATTTTTCAAATATCTTATCCCCTAATTCTGCGAAATTTTCAGCAGGCCATCTTTTAAGATCCCAGTTTCCCCCCGCGTTAAGCGCTATAAACCCTTTATCTTTTATTCCTGCGTCGTTTAAAATCTTTTCTCCTTCTTTTGTGTCATTATCGGAAATTAAAATTTCATAATTTTTATTTTTGGTTTCTATGCCGGCTGCCTTCGCGAGGTTTAAAAAATACTCCACCTTGTGTAACTTTTTATCAGGTATCCCGGCTTTTTCAGTCAATAAAAATCCTGCCCTCTTGGACCCGTATCCTATCCTTCTCGGTATTTTTGAAAATAGCAATAAAAGAGTCCTGCTTAAAGATTTTTTCAATATAAAGGCCGCGTCAAATTTTTTTGATCTAATATAAGATGCTATTGAAAACTTTCCCAGAAGGTTCCTGTGCTGTTTTTTCTCGTCATAAATTATGATTTCATCTATATTCGGATTTCCTTCCAGCATCTTGTAACATCTGGGATGCGTAAGGATTGCGATATATGCCCCTGGATACTTTTCCCTCACAGCCCTTATAAAAGGCGTTGCAAAAAGCGTATCTCCCAGCCAATTGACATTTACGATAAGTATTCTTTTCATATCCTATCCTGACCATAAGTTGACACTCTGACAATGCCAGAGTGTCAACTTATTTTAATCCTTGTCCCTGTGCTCCTTGATCCAGGTATAAAATCCCGTTATTTCAAACCAGAATACAAACAAATTATCCGAAGTGCTTGATATCCTGAGCCGCTTCATGGCAAATAAATCGTGTTTTGGATATTTTTTCCCTGGATTTGTCGCGACCGCTATTTTATATCCCGCCTTGATAACTTTTTCTCTTGCGTTTTCATTGAACGCGCCCAGCGGATAGCTGAAAGTATCCACATCTTTTCCAATATGGCTTTCGATCGAGCGTTTGGAATCTATTATCTCCCTGTCTAATTCTTGAACAGCCAGGCTGGGAAGCCACGAATGGCTTAGCGAATGACTCCCTATAGTTATGATGCCGCTTTCGGACATCTCCACAACCTGATCCCATGTCAAATAACCATCATTGCCTATCATGGCGGGGATTATAAAAATCGTGGCCGGCAGGCCAAGCCCCTTTAAAACAGGGTACGCATTCACGTAATTATCCTCATAACCGTCATCAAAAGTAACGGCTATTGTTTTTGAAGGCAGCTTATTTTCTCTTACCATTTCCGAAAGATCTTTCAATCTAACAACATTATATCTGTGCCTTTTCAAGAAAACCATCTGCGCCTTGAAGCTTTCAGGAGAAACGCTCAGTCTTGATACCGCGCTGTTTCCGTCTATCTTATGATACATTAGGATAGGCACGACATACTGCGCCTTAGCGTATAAAATTACCGCCAATGCAGCGATTAAAACAATAGCTATAATAATATTTTTTTTCGCCGCCCGAAATCTCATATAACCTCCATATAAACTTTTTCTGTCTTATCCGCCATCTCATTTATAGAAAACTTTCTTATAACAACTTCTCTTCCCGAGGCCGCCATCCTTGCGTAAAGCGCTTTATCATTTAATAATCTTAAAACAGGCCCTGCCAGAAGTTTGGGCTCAGACGGCTTTACCAGAAAACCATTCACATTATTCTCAATAATGCTTGATATCCCGCCTATATCTGTCGCCACCACCGGCTTACCGGAAGCAAGCGCCTCCAGGACCACGAGGCCCAGGCCTTCGCGCCTGGCAGGTGTAAACATAAAAACATCCATTACAGCTAACACATCTACGGTGTTTAACTGCGGTTTAATAAATAAAACGTTGTCCGAGATATTAAGCCGCTGGCTGAGATTCGCTATATCTCGTTTTTTATCCCCCTCTCCCACAAGCGCAAGCTGCACATTGGGTTTTTCTTTCAATATCTCGCGAAGGCCGTATAAAAGCGTATCATGCCCCTTGTCAGGAGTAAATCTGGATATCATTCCTATGACGCTATAATCTTTCTTAATTCCGAAACTATCTTTAAGATTATCCCTTTCCTCTTTTGAGAAATCCTTAAGAAATCTATCCACATCTACTCCGTTATATATCATGGAAATCCTGTCTTTATCCACGCCAAAATAATTTATGAGGTTTTCTTTTACCGCGTCGCTTATGGCAATTACCCTGTCCCCCCACGAAGGCAATACCGTTCTTCCTATATTTTTATGAAAAAATCCGTGGCATGTGGTAACTAACGGGATATTACATAATTTTGATACAAAAAAACCAGCTGCCTGAGCAATCCTTGTCTGGCTATGCACAACGTCTACGCCAAGGGTTTTGACTATTTTTGAAATCTCAAAAATGGCTTTGAAAACTTTCGGGCTTAATTCAGTTTTTGTGAAAATATCTACATATACATGAGAAATGCCGGCATGCCTCAGATCAGGCACAAGCATGCCTCCGCTTGAAGCAACATATACTTCGTGGCCTTTGTTTTTCAGCGCCTTTGCAAGGTTCACCGTATAGGTGCTTATGCCGCCGATGTTGAGATGAGTGGTGATTAATAATATTCTCATAGCACTATCATAAATGTTACATGAAGTTACAAGAAGTTACAGAAGGTTACAGGAAGTTACAAAAATCCTTAGTTATTTCATAATGTTTTAATATAACCTCAAGTAACATCCTGTAACCTCTTGTAACCTTGCGTTCCTATCCTCTCCATTATTAATTTATACACCTCTTCCACGCTGATGTTTTCCATGCACACATTGCGCCTGCATTTGGATTTATAACATGGGCTGCATTTTAAATCTTTTCTTACTACAACCCCCTTTTCGGTAGGCTCAAAATGCCTGGCAGGGTCAGTAGGGCCGAATAATGCTATAAAATCAATGCCCATGCTTGAAGCGACATGCATAGGAGCGCTATCGCCGGTCAAAAAAACCCTGCATCGTTTCATCAGGGCTCCAAGCTGCGTTATGGATGTCCGGCCCACTGCATTCACGGGTTTTACAGTTGAAATTTTCATAAAATCTTCTGCCGCGCCAGCCGCGTCCTTTGAGCCTGTCAGAACCACCCTTATATCCTTTTCAGCCAGCATATCAGAAAGATTTGCGAATTTTTTCAAAGGCCATCTCTTTGTTTCCCACCTGGGGCTGGAGCCTATATTGATTCCTACAAGCGCCTGGCTGTCACTGACCCATGCGTCTTTTAACAAATTATCCACATACAAAAAATCTTCTCTGGAAGGCCATATCTCAAGATACGCGGAAGCGCCTACAGTATTAATCTTTATGCTCTTAAGTATCCTGAATTGCTCGGCAAGAGGCGCTGCCCTGATGTCAAGATACCTTACGCCTTTGTTTACAAAAAAACTGAGCTTGCTGCTGCCATTATAGTAACCGAATCTTTCCGGAATCGCGCCAAGCCATGAAATCGCGTGGCTGATTCTATTATTCTGGAAATCTATGGACATATCAAAATTCTTGCGCCTTAAAATACCTGCTGTTTTAAACAATCCTTTCAGGCCTCTGTCGCGGCCTTTTCTGTCATAAAGGATAAGCTCGTCTATGTAAGGACAGTTTTTAAGCACATGCCTGGATTCCGGCCCTATTAAAACGCTTATATGAGCATCAGGAAAATTATTTCTCAATAGCCTTAAGCTCGGCACTATAAGTATCACATCGCCTATCGCTCCGAGTTTTATAACCAAAATGGACTTCTTTTTATAGGCCTCATCGTATACCTTAATAGTATCCTCTGCCATCTTTACAAGGCTGTATTCCCGTTCTACTTTTTTTCTCGCTTCCATTGCCAGGCCCTTAGATAATTCCCTGTCTTTTAATACCCTTATTATTGAATTAACCATCTCAAGTATGTCGCCCGGCCTTACCAATATTCCGGTGTGAGCGTTTTCTATGATCTCTACCGCGCCCCCTATGGCCGTAGCCACTACGGGCACTCCGCTCGCGCCTGCTTCTATGATCACCCTTCCAAATGCCTCCCGGCCTATAGACGGGAGCACCAGCAGATCAAGTCCGGACATAATCTTCGGTATGTCGTATCGGGCCCCCAGAAACTCTACGGACCTTTCTATCTGAAGTTGTTTTGCCAATGCTTTTATTTTTTCCATATATCCCTGCTTATCTTTTGGCGCGTCTCCTACAATCAAAACTTTAACCCTTGGGAATATCCTTACTACCCTCGCTATTGCCTGAAGAAAAAATCCATGGCCTTTTATAGGAGTGATCCTGCCTATGACCCCTATCTTATACTCTGATTTTGAAGAGACGGACGGAACGCTGAATTTGAACTTATCAAGATCCACACCTCTGGGAATCAGCCTGATTCTTTCATAAGGGACTTTAAAATCTTCTATCATGTGCCGGCCTATAACAGAGCTTGCCACAATCACAAATTTCGCCCACCCTGTTACCCGGCTTATAAAATGATTCGAATAATGGCCATGGGCTGTTGTGATGAATTTGGCCCCTGTATGCCTTGCCGCAAAAAATGCGATTATGTTCGGGACCCTGGAACGACTGTGAACAATGCTTATGTGCTCATCCCTTATAATATCTTCCAGTTTTTTGATAGAGCTCATTATTGTAAACGGGGATTTTTTATATACAGGTAATTCTATGTGCCTGACATTCATTTCTATTAATTTTTTTACAAGCTCCCCCCCTCCGGACACTACAATAACCTTATGCCCCCTTTTAATGAGTTCTTTGGACAGGTCGATCGTGCCCGTCTCCACCCCGCCTACGTCAAGTCTTGGAAGAATTTGTAAAATATTCATAAAATTAGAATTGTAGGGGAGGGTTTTAAACCCTCCCCTACATAATTCCTTTTAATCTTTCAATTATCTTTTCTCTATCGTCAAGCCTTCTAACCTCGGGCCTTGTCTCCAGTATTTCTTTTATTTTATTATAAATCCCTTCCGGCCTGGCGGTATATATATAGCCGTTTTTCTCAAGATTTGACACCATACTGCCGTATTTCGTATCTTTTTCTCCGCGTCTAAAAACTATCACATGCTTTCCGGAACTCGCAGCCTCTGATATCATAGACATGCTTTCCTGCGAAATTACTATAATATCGCTTAGCCCTAATATAGCGGGCGCCGCGCCTTCTATATTTTTTTCATTAGCTATAATAAGCAGTTTACAGCGTTTATTGCGGCTCAATTTTTCTTTTAGTAATTCATCTATTTCCGGCGGAGTCCTTCTGGACGTGGAAAGAAATATATCCAGGGCTTTTTCCTCGCTGATTTTTATAACCTCATCCACCGCCTTTCTAACATCTTCTTTTATTAACTTAAACCCTTTTGCGTCTCCTCCTATCAATAACCCAATACCTTTCTTTGAAACTTGCCCTGCGCCAAGTTGAGCCTTGAGCCCATCAACGGCTTTTCCCATGGCTTCCTGAGTTATCCTGTTCGGCGCGCCTTCGGTTATTAATATATTTTTCATAGTTCGTCGTTCGTCGCTCGCCTGCCCTGAGCGCAGTCGAAGGGTCGTTTGTAACACATCATGGCGCGGTAATATAATCAAATCTACTTTTTTATCGCGGCCCATGCCGGGTTTCATGATTATAATATTTTTGGCATTATTCTCATACTTTAAAAATATATTCACAGCCGCCGCGGACGAACCGCAGGAAATAATAATATCGGCGTATCTATTTTTCAGATTCTCGAAAGATTCCTTTGTCAGGCAGAACTCAAGGCATCTTAAACACCCCTGGCATCTTTTAGAAGCAAAGATGCTTGAAATATTTAAAAGCATTTTTGTAAATTTATTTTTAAACTTTACTTCAGAAACACATATTTTTACAACAGGCTTTTCTTTTATTTTTCGAGCCTCGAGCCTCGAGCCTAGAGCCTGTTCTGTCATTTCCGCCGTCCCCATCGCCTGATTAAGATGCCCTGCCTTCCCGTCTGTCAAAACGATTACGCTGCGCTGAGGCGTGCTTTTCCATCTTTTGTGAGACCACAGCCATTGTTCGGGAAATTTCCTTACGTAATCTTCCAGGATATCGGTTATCTTCTGAAGATTCTCTTTTGTATCTCTCTCTTTATTTCCCGTATTTACAAGCTCAAAAGGATCGCCTGCCCTGGCTATATGTTTATCTGTCCCAACCCGCCGGATAAAAGAAGGCAGGATCTCCGCCTCTGTTTTTGAACTGAAGGCTATCGCGCCCTGCGCGGTTGAAGCAGGCCTGTTGAAAAAATTTATAAATATGCCGTTTGCGCCCGCGTCCTGGTCAGAGAGCATGCCTACTATGCCGTTATTATTCAGGGTTTTGATTATATCCTTTACTGAAAATCCCTTTGTTATAACCCTGCATCCTGTTGACTGCCTGAATTCATTCAGGAGATTATTCAATCTTTTATACTTCTGCTCGCGCGCGAATACAGACATGGTATAACCGTTTAAACTTACCGCCAGAGAAGAAATCTCCCAATTCCCAAAATGAGCCGTGAGAAGTATTACGCCTTTTCCTTTCTCCAGGCAGTATCTGATCTTATCTGTATTTTCAAGTTTCACATGACGCTCGAAATAATCCCTGGCCATAACAGGCAGTTTCAATAATTCTATTATATTCATGCCTAAATTCTCGAAATGGGCCTTATTTATTTTCTTGAGCTCCCCGGAAGATTTTCCCGGAAAGGCAGCTTTTAAATTGGCGTATGCGATCATCCTGCGCTTTGTATTGGCGCAATACGCCGCATCTCCTATGCGCCTTCCTATCCACAATGCGGGTTTAAGCGGAACGCCCCATAAAAATATGCTGAAGGCCTTAACTATTATAAATCCCAAAAAGTCTATTACAAAATCCGTCTTCATTTTTAATTATTTCAAGCCTCACTTTTAAAACCAGGCATTTTACCTCCTGCCCCAGGCCCTCTGCTCTATGCCCTATGCCCTCTAGGCCCTTCAACTTCACCGCGTCTTTTTCCGTGGTAACCACTGTATCAATTTTATTTTTTTTGCAATAATCTTCTATATCGGCGACATCTTCTTTTGTATACGCGTGGTGATCTCTGAAAATAAAATGCTTGTTAATCCTTAATCCCAGCCGCAAGATTGTCTTTTCAAAACATTCAGGACTGCCGATTGCCGAAACGAGCGCGAGTTCTCTGTTCTGCAGTTCGCCTATGTTCAATTTATCCTCATTCAGAATATTATATAAATATAAAGGCCTGTGTATGGCCTTTGCGATAACCGCCTTCGGGTTTATGGCTCTTAATTTCCTTTCTAATTTTTCCAGTTTATCCTTGCCGAAAACCAAATCCGCCTTTGTAATTAAAAATATCCCAGCTCTTTTAAGGGCATAGAGGCCTTCGCGCAATGAGCCGGCAGGTATCACCCAGCCGCTGCCAAAAGGTTTAGAAGCGTCTACACAGACAATATCCAGGTCTCTCTTCAGTCGGACGTATTGAAATCCGTCGTCCAGCAAAAGGGTATCTAAAAAATGACTCTCTATGGCTTCTTTCCCGCTTTTAACCCTGTCTTTTCCTACCAGCACCGGGACATTAGAAGTTAATTTCAAGAGAAGCTCTGACTCATCGTTTCCGTATCCTCTTATCAGGATGCCCACTCTTCGGTTCTTCCTTGCAAGCATGTCCGCGATAAATGCGGCCACAGGCGTCTTCCCTGTCCCGCCCCATGTGATATTCCCTACGCTTATAACTTTTGCGTCAATCTTATATTTTTTGAAAATATTCAACTTATATAAAATATCCCTGGCAAGAATAATAATGAAATACAGAAACGAAAAAGGCATGCTTAATAAGAAAAGAATTTTTCTAAAAACCATAGTATTTTGCAGGGGGCGGTTTTAAACCGTCCCTTACATTGTTCAGATATTTAAGCTATATTTACTATATAATAATATATCTAAAAGGAATTTGAAAGGATTAAATTTATTGTTCTTTGACTGGAACCTGAATTTTTAATTATGGTATCTTTGGCATTTATGCCGAGTTTATTTCTATATCCTGGATTATCCAGGAACAACTTCAAAGCTGAATAAAGCCCTTCTTTACCATCTACTTCCACGCCTGAATTATTTTCCAGAAATATCTTTATCACATCCTGGAAGTTAAACGTATATTTACCGAATATTATAGGCTTCATCATGCTGGCCGGCTCAATAGGATTCTGGCCTCCTTTTTTGACAAGGCTTCCTCCCACAAATACTATATCAGCTGCGGAATACATTGATCTGAGCTCGCCGATTGTATCTAGAAGAAAAACACTTTGCTCGTCGTTCACCGTTCGTCGTTCGCCGTTCGTAAATAAATTAGAAATCCTGATAGATTTAAATCCAGTTTTAGATATAAGTTTTTCTATTTCCTCGGCGCGTTCTATGTGGCGGGGCGCTATGAGAAGCCTCAGGTTTTTATATTCTTTTTTTAATTTTGAAAAACATCCTATAATACTTGTTTCTTCGCCTCTATGGGTACTTCCTGCCACCAAGAACATATCGTCTTCTTTCAGATTAAGTTTTTCCCTCAATTCAATCCTATTAGTTTCAAAATTTGATACTTGAATATCAAATTTCAGATTTCCTGTAACAAAAACTTTTTCTTCCGGAGCGCCAAGCGCAATAATCCTGGCCGCGTCCTGGCTTGACTGCATCAATATAAGAGAAAATTTCTTTAGAAGAACCTCTATAAAAAATCTGCCTTTTTTATATCTTGGATAAGACCTGTTTGAAATTCTCCCGTTCGCCAATATGAGCCTTGAGCCTGATTTATAAAGCGAGTGTATAAGGTTAGGCCAAAGTTCTGTCTCCATGGAAATAAATATCTCCGGACTGACCGCCTTCACAACCCTGTCTACTATAAAACTTACATCAAACGGAAGGAAAAATACACCTTCATTCCCTGTGATTATGGCCCTGGCGGCTTTATTGCCTGTATGAGTAACTGTTGAAAATATAAGTGCATGCGAAGGAAATGCCTTTCTTAAAAGAGGCGCGAGGATACCTGCTGCTTTAATCTCTCCCACACTTACAGCGTGCACCCAGATAATCTTATTTTTTGAACAAATGGATTTTATTTTTTCAGGCAGGAACCCAAATCTATCCTTCATGCCATATCTGTAGCGCTTTGTAAATATCATGTACGGCATGTAAAATATGCCGAATATTATAAATGCGAGGTTATATAAAATTCTCATTATTTATTCGTAATACATAGCACAGGAGGTTTCTGATTCCCACACAGATATAGATTTAAGAGAAAGGCCTTTTTCTTTTACAGGGGAGGGTTTTAAACCCTCCCCTGCTTCGTTTCTTATGGAGCCTTTGAGTTTTACGTAGATAAACCTTGCTATGTTTTCCGCCGAGGGATTTTCTTTTTTAAAAATGCTCATTTTGTTAAGATACGTGTGGTCCAGTTTTTTCAATATATCTTTTAACATGGACTTTAGTTCCGTAAAATCCACAGATATGCCTATATCGTTAAGATCGGCTTTTTCAAATCTCGCCTCTACCTTCCAGTTATGTCCATGCAGTTCCTCGCACCTGCCCTTATACCCTCTGAGGTTATGGGCGCTCGAAAAATCTCCTTTTACTAAAATCTCATACATAATTTGCCCTTTCAGCCCTATGAATCTTCGTTCCCAGAAACTTTTCTC
>PEUD01000138.1:0-6431 GCA_002780805.1 Candidatus Omnitrophica bacterium CG02_land_8_20_14_3_00__42_8
GTGTATTTAGTTACGTTTAGTTTTAAAAGAACGATTGCTCTTTGAAAATCTATTAAAATTTATCTTTACTCTTTATAGGATGTCTATTCGCTCCCCCAATAATCAACCTCCCTGCCGCGGACAGGAAGAAGCCCCGGGGCAGGTTTTATAATTGTATTTTTTAAAAATACATGCATTGACTCAAGCTCTTTGACCATTGCCTGCGTTGTATCGCCGGCGATGACGCCTGTCCTTACGCCTGCAGCGGTAACATACGCCTGTGACCCGGAGTCAAGTTTCATAACGCGGTAATAGCGCGCGCTTAACGGCTCAAACACAACCCTGCCTTTTGCCGCCTGCACCAGGCTGTAACCAGGGCCTTCCTCCATATAAAACGCCGCGCCGGCAAGCGGCCTTACAGACGCGTTAACCGCCTCCATCTTCAAGGAAAATAGTTTTGCGTTGTCAGGCACCCATACAAGCGCCGAACCATTGGTTAACTTTATCACATAGCCGGAACTTCCGGTCAGGCGGTTGTGCCTGTTTGAAACTATAACCGCTGATGCCTTTTCCTTAAGCAGTATAAACGCGCCTTTCTCAAGCTCTATGATAGCAAGTTTGCCGGACTCCTGATTTATCCGATCGCCTTTTCTCAGAACTACCGATGCCCAGCGCTCCATCCTGAACGCCGACGGGCCGTTTGAGACAATGGTTTCTCCGACGAGCGGAAAGAGCCGCGTTGCTGCCGGGCGATACAAAAGCGGGAGCGCGAGAAACAAAAGGCAAAAAAACAGAGACGCGAAGATAAAAAGCTTGAGGCGCTGAAAACTGGCCTGGCCAAAGGATATTTGGGCGCGCATATCCGCCATATCAAGCTTAAAATCCGCGGGCAGGCCCTCGTTCTTAAAAACCAGCAATACATCCTTTGCCTGCCGAAGCCGCGCCTCTATGCGGCGGCAGCGGCCGCAGCGCTGGAGGTGCATTTTCATCGCCTCGCTCTTCGCGAATTCAAGCTCGCCGTCAATATACGCGCCTATCTCTTTTTCCGGCCTCAAACACCCCATATCCCATACCCCGCTACCCGTATCCCGTATCCCTACCGAAACCTTGCCAGCCGCTGAGCCAGCATAACGCGGCCGCGGTGAAGGCGCGACATAACCGTGCCCTGCGAAACCCCTAACATGCGCGCTATATCCTTATAAGAACAACCCTCAAGGTCCTTGAGTGTTATCACGTCGTAATATTTCTTCGGCAAAGACGAGACCGCGCGCCTTACCGCGTCTATCTCCTCTTTTATCTCTATACTTCTCACCGGCGAGATCTGCGGCGAGCCAAGCGCATCCATGACAGAAGCAACATCCTCGCTGTACGGCCGGTCCAGCGGCACTGATTTAAACAGCGGGTCAAGGTTGTGGCTGCGGTAAAATTTGTAGCATACGTTGACGACCACACGGTAAAGCCAGGTATAAAATGACGACTCGCCCCTAAACCTGAAAAAATGCCTATATGCGCGCAGGAACGCCTCCTGGCATGCCTCGGAGACGTCTTCGCAGTTACCAAGGAGTTTATACGCCGCGGCGTATATCCGTTTCTCGTGCATCTTTATCAGCGAAATAAACGCGCCTTTATCCCCTTCTCTGGCCTTTTTTATCAATTCCGTCTCGTCACCCATTTATCCTTTACTTGGAAATCGGTTCAAGCACAAATTCCGGCTCAATGAGCGGCCTGTACCCGCTCGGAGCGGGAACAGGAAATGTCACGGCCTCAACCACGCCTCCGAGCGTACGCCCTATGGCGCAGAATATACCCTTAAACACGCCCACTGTCATAGCCGCGACATGGCCTTCGTCCCTGGTTTCCTTCATTATCTGGACAGGTATCTCTGCCCAACCGGTTATGATATTGCAAACCCCGCGGCCAAGCTTGTCAACCGCGTTATACGCCGCCGCCGTGCCTGCCATAGCAGGCAGTAACATAACGGCTATCATCATCCCTGCCAAAACCTTCTTCACCATCTACCCCTCCCACTGTATTTCAACTGTATTTCTATTGTATTTCTATTGTATTTCACTCGTCACGGCCTTATAAAAAGCAACGCGCCGTCAAAGTCGCAACGCGTAACCTCAAGCGTAACCTCGTCAGCACGGATCCTTACAAGCTCGCCGGAAATATCCGTGTCCCTTTCGTAATCGTACATACCGCTTCGGTCAACCGACATCAGATTTATGAACTCTTCGGGCGCGAATTTCTGGTTTACATACGATGAATTGACTATCTTGCCCGGAGGGTATTCTATGGCGTAACGCATAAAATTCAGCATATTGTCGCCTGTCTTTGCCACCCAGATTGTAATCTTCCAGGTGCTGCCCTTATTTGGCGTAGCGGTAAAGGATATCTGATTGTTGTTTGACTGCCTTGGGCCGAAAAGGTTTCCGACGGAAAACGCCCGTATCTTGTCCGGCAAAGGCATCGGGATCTTGGTGCCGGCGGTTATGGAGACGCCGGTTGAACCGACATTTCTTATGTTGGTGAACGAGGTTGATTCCTGCCATTCGTTGTTTCTGGAGAGAAAAAGGTATATCTTGACCGCGGTAATTTTTTTTAATTCGTCCTTGGAAACAAAACCGTCCTGTTTCGGTATTACGGGCTGATTCAGATTGTCAAAATACATATAATACACGCCCTCAACCTTTACCCCGGGATTGTGCTCTATGAGCTCCTTTGTCGCGCCGTTATATGTCTCGTACACCTTCTTATTGTCCTTGTCCCAGTAAAAGACCTTCTGCACCGACTCGTCCTGGTCGGCATCCGGCGTGAATATTATCTTTATGTCCGAGAGGTCGGTGAGCTTATCCAGCACCGTAATCTCGTCGTCAAGCTCGTCGGGTTTTTTGCTCGCGCCGTATTTGAAGCTCACTGACGCGGTCTTAAAATCCGAATCGCCCGGAGGCCTGAACTGGGCTATAGGAACACTTGAGCCTGCCTTGTATTGGCGGTTCAGGATGAATTTCTGATTTTTGTTTTCCTGTTTGTTGAAGGCGTGTGAATTATCCGTCCATAGTGTAGAAAAGACTATGTGGTTGGCGCCTGCCTGGCGCAGCTCCACCATATCCCTTATGCCGTCGGAATCGTAACCGCCGTCCATAAGATAATTCATCAGGTCGCTGGACGCCTTTTGCAGGAGCAGGCGGTCTGTGGCGTACTGCCATGACTCGATGCCTGTGGCAAGCACCAGGAATATGGCGGTAGTTATTATCGCCATAACCGCTATCGAGACAAGCAGTTCAAACAGCGTAAATCCGGCCCTGTTATTTTTCATCTTCTCCTACTTCTGCACAATGGTAGAAACCGCTATCACAGGCTGTTGGAGGCTGTCGCCCTTAAAGATATAGACCGTAAACTCAAGCGGCGACACCTCTCTCCTCACCACGCGCACAGCGCGCCACTGCCTGGCGTTTAAGACGATGGGCGGGCTTGAAACATTGCCCATATTCTTTATCTGGTCCTCGGTAAGGCCGATGTTCTTTACCTTCTCCACCTCTTCCCTTGCCAGGTCAAGGGCGGTGCGCATATCGTCTATATATCCGATCTCCGACAGCGACACCGAAAACATCTGCATCAGCGGAACAAAACATATGCCCATTATTACGAGGGCGAGAAGAAGTTCGATAAACGTAAAACCACGCTCTCTAATGTCATTCTGAGGCTGCCGAAGGCAGCCGAAGAATCTGACGATAGATCCTTCGGTCGCCCTTCGGGCTCCCTCAGGATGACAAACATATAAAAACTGCTTGACGCATCGCCTAAATCGCCGCATATTTTATGAATACCACTTTCTTGGTATCGTGCACGACGCCTATGGCGGTAAGGGTCTTTGCCTGCGGATCGTGTATGACCATATACGCGCCCTCGCCGAAGGCGGTCGGCGGTATGTTGCCTATGCCGTCGCCTGCGGGGTCATTGCCCTTTGACATCTCGTACTGGGCCTTGCTTATTCCCGCCTCGGCAACATACTGCGCCTTAAGCGAATCCGTCTCAAGCGACATCTGCGATACCCGCGAAACCACCATCCCGATAACGGCGCTGCCCAAAAGCGCGACAAAAAAAAGAATGATAATAACGGTTATAAGCGCAACCGCCCTATCACCCCTTGAGTTATTGTCTGTCAATGCCTGCCTACCAATCGCTGGGTTTTTCATTCGCGTACGAGCCCCAGCTCTTATCCAGCGGTTTATCCACATTTACCTTAAGCTCTGCCCTGTCGATAATATAAACCCATCCGCCCTTGCCGGACAAAGGCTGATCCGAGGCAATGTCTTCAAAAGAAGAATTGCCCCTTTTATCCGAGATCATCTCCGCCGGTATCCTGTTCAGGTACGGCTTTTTTACGCCTGAATCAAGGTAGGTGTAATCCACCAGGTCACCTAAAGATGCCGGGTATTTGCCCTCTTTTGCCCTGAAAAGAGTTATCCTGGTCCTGACGGTATCAACGTTGCTCCTCGTCGTGGATACGCGCGCCTCCGTGTCAAAACCGATAAAGTTCGGGATTATCGCCGCGGCAAGTATCGCGATAATGCTTATGACGATTAGAAGTTCGATCATTGTAAAAGCCCGTTTGTTCATTGTTGAAACCTCCTGTCAGGAATGTGGGGTAGCGGGTAGCGGGGTCCGGGGTGCGCTACCCGCTACCCGATACTCTATTTTTTAAAAACCTTGACCAGATTAAATATCGGCAAAAGAACCGAAAGAGCGATGAATCCGACGAAACCGCCCATGCTCAGAAGCAGAAGCGGCTCAAGAAGCGACGTCAGGCCTCTTATGGAATAATCCAGCTCTTTGTCATAATAATCGCTTATCTGCATAAACATCTCGTCTGAAGTGCCTGTCTTTTCGCCTGTTGAGACCATCTGTACCGCCATCGGCGGAAAGACGCCGCTTATCTTCATCGCTGCGGAAAGGCTTGTTCCCCCGCCCACCGCCTCCCTTATATGGCTTATGGCGCGCACAAACACACGGTTTGTAACGATGTTTTTTACGACCTCGAGGGCGTTCATCAGCGGTATACCGCTTTTGGTAAGCGCGCCCAGTATCCTGAACAGCCTTGTAACCGTAACCTTCAGCGTCAGTTCGCCGATCAGGGGCAGGCGGAGTATATTCTCGTGAAATTTATAAATCCCTTTTTCCGTGCGCAGGTATTTAAGCAGCAAAAAGCCGAGCCCTGCGCCGACGGCAAGTATCGCGTACCACGCCTGCCTCAGGAAACCGCTTATCGTAAGCAGGACAAGCGTAGGCAGAGGCAGTTTGGCGCCCGACTCCTCGAATATAGCTATAAATTTCGGCAGGACAGCGACCAGTAAAAACGTAACTATGCCTATGGAAACAAAGACCAGCAGGATAGGATAGATCATCGCGCTGCGCACCCGCGCCTTCAGGTCAAGCTCTGCCAGGCCTATCGCGGATACCCTGTCCAGCATCTGATGCAGTATGCCTGCTGACTCGCCTGCCTTTACCATACTGACAAAGAATACGGAAAATATCTTGGGGTGCTTGTGCATCGCCTCGGAAAGGCTTTTCCCGCCTTTTATGTCCTCGACGATCTGCACGAGTATCTTTCTGAATTTTATATTTTTCGTCTGGCTGACTATTGCCTCAAACGAATCAAGAAGCGGAAGCCCCGCACGCATCATGGCGCCGAGCTGGCGCGCGAAAAACACTATCTCCTGCTGGGATATACCCCTGAACTTGTCTGTCAGGCGGCGTATATAAACGGATACGCCCTTCTCTTCCTCTATGGAGATAATCTTATATCCGAGCTCCTTCAGCCCGTAAGAGACCTCTTTCTGGCCCCTGGCCTCTATGGCTCCGCTTACGGCTATACCGGATTTATCTCTTGCCTTGTACCTGAATACAGGCATTTTTTACGCCCCCAATTTTTTAAGCCTTTTATCTATCTTGGCAGCTGCCCTTTGTGAATCCTTCACGTAAGTTGAATGCTTATACTGTTTGACTATTTTTTCGTACAATTCCTTTGCCTTTTCCAGGTTGCCCAGCTTGGAATAATTAAGGCCCGCTGCCCTGTACATCGCCTCAGGCGCCAAAGGATGAATAGGAAACTGATCCGCAAGGTCCTCGTACATCCTTGCCGCCTCCATATACCTTATTATATCCTGCTTGTTGCGCGCGGCAAGGCTCTCACCGAGCTCCAGGTCCCTTGCGTGCTCGTAAAGCGACACGGCGCTCAGGTTGCCGGAGATGCCTTCAAAGGTATCCTGCGGCAGCTGAATCGGATTGTCTTTTTCAACATTTATCAGATGCGGGGTTATGAATATCGCAAGTTCCTTCTGGTCTATGGACTTTGCCCTGTTTGAAAATAAAAGCCCGACGATCGGCAGATACCCGAGCACAGGGACCTTTGAGTTGGTTGTAGTGCCATCGTCCTTTATTAGCCCTGC
>PEUD01000138.1:6440-12983 GCA_002780805.1 Candidatus Omnitrophica bacterium CG02_land_8_20_14_3_00__42_8
GGTCTGATTGTCAGGCACGATTACCGTGGTATCGGCCTCGCGCGTGGTTATGCGCGGCCCGGCGTCAAGCGTGGAACTTACCGACGATACCTCGGGATGCACCGCCATCTGTATATAGCCGTCCCTGGTTATCTTCGGCGTAACCTTAAGGGTTATACCTACGTCAACAAAACGGGTCGTCTCAAGGGTGCCTGTGGTTGTCTGGGTCTGTTCGCGTATGGGGTATTTTTCGCCTATGGTTATCCTTGCCTCAACATTATTAAGCGCCGCTATCGTCGGGCAGGCAAGGAGCTTTGCCTTCTGGTTCTGCACCAAGGCGTCAATAGTGACATCCAGGGTACTTGCGCCCTGGACAAACCCCAGGGCAAGCTGTCCGCCGGACAAATCAGTGGAAGGCCCTGTTATATCGCCGTCAAAAGTCGTAAGCTTTGTGTCATTTGCGTCGGCGCCGCCCTCGCCGCCCCTGTGCCACTTACCGGGCTTTATACGGTTAAACGGCATCTTAAGGTTCAGCGAACCTGTCCAGCTTATGCCGAGATTATCCAGGTCCGAATGCGAGATATCCACCAGTTTTGCCTCTATCATAACCTGCTGAGGCGGAAGGTCTATCCTCTTTAAAAAATCCCGGACCTTTTCAATGTTCACGGGCTTGTCCGTAATAACAAGCTGATTCATTGATTCATTTATCTTCACTGTGGCGTCCTGCGACAGTATCTTGCCTGCCATCTCCGCGGCAAGAGAGCCCTCTATAAAATTAAGGTTTACGCAGTCGGTTATCTTCTCCTCCTCAAACGCCACCACCTTTATTATCTCGCCCTCAACCAGGTATGTGTAATTGTTCATCCTCAGGATCGACTTTAAGGCGTCCTCAACGGTAACATCCTTGAGGCTTACGGTAACCGTGCCCCTTACGTCGTCGCCGGCAAGTATGTTGACGTCGTAGAGCTTGCCCATTGCCACAAGCGTTGTCTTAAGGTCCGCGCGCGTAAACGACAGCGATACTATCGTCTTAAGCTTTTCCTTCAGCGCCTGCGGCGCGCCGGAATCGCTGTCCGCGGCGCCTGCAACAGGCGCCTGCCCAAAAACCATGCCTAAAATCACAAGTGCAATAAATAGTTTTTTCATATTAATTTCCCCGTACCTACGCGCGTTACTGCTGTTTCAATGTCAGGACAAATTCTTTGCCGTTCTCCTCCAGAGAGACACTGTCGTCCTTGATATCTATTATCTTTTTACCGTCCACAACACTGCCCACGGTATACGCGGAGCCGTTTATTATGGCGTGAGGCTTATCTTTCTGCCACATAACGCCTTCAAGGTCCATATTGATTGCCTCGCCTTTATCCAAAGGCTTTGAATCCGGCCTGAAGGGATCGGGCGCAGACATGGTGCTGATCATGCTTTCCAGCGTCGAGAATACCTCCCTGCGTTCCTCGGCGGAGCGTTTCTGCCTCGGGCCCGCCAAGAGGACCTGCACCCTTATGGTCGCGTCAGGTATACCGGCGCTGACCGCCTCTATCCTCATCTTGTAATCGGTTATCTTCATATACTGGGATATCTTTTCCAGCCTTGCCGAATAGGCTATAATATCCTCAAACGGCGCGGAGAGATTGATGTCTATCGGAAACAGTTTATATATGGCAAACCCTTTATCCTGAGACTTTGCCTTGCTTTTTGAATCGCCTGCCATCTCTGCCTGTGTAAACGCGCCCTTAGTGGTTATCACCTGCATTGCGTCCGGCTTGACAGAGGTAAGCTTTATCTTGAGCTTCTCGGTATTTTTGGATATAAAACTAAGGATGGATGCGGTATCGTCCTCGGTAGGCATCTCCGCCTCCATCGCGTCCAGCTTCTTCTGCAAATCTTCAAAACCGGCCTTTGCCGATTCTATTTTTTTCTTGAACGCCTCTATATCGGGCAGCTGCGACTGGAGTTTTATCCTTTCGCTGCGGTAATCAGAAAACCTGGCCCTCATAGAGCGCAATTCCACGGCCTTAGGCAGGTAAAACGGCCTGTAATAAAACAGGAACGCCACGCACAGGATAAAAAAGAACAGAAAAAACCTCTCCCTGGGTTTCAGTTTTATTTTTTTAATAAGCCCATATATCTGCTCAACTACCCGGTTCATTGCAGGGCCGCCTCCAGGTTATAATTGCACACAATCTCAAAATTGACCACTTCAGCAGCGCCTATCTTTGTCCTTCTTGTATAATTAAAATTTACCCCGGAAAAAGACACCGACTCCTTAAGGTTGTTCATGAACGCGCTGACCAGATCCTCGTCAAACGTACCGCCCTCTATCTTCATCTGGCCCTTGTCCGTGGACAGGCCGTAAAGCCAGACCCTCTTGGGTATATAACGGCGCAGTTCCTGCAGGATGACCGACCACTGCGCAGGCCTGTCTTTTACCGCGGCGAGGTAGCTTATCTTGTACTGCATGAATTCCGTAACCCTTGCCAGGTAATCCTGCATATCCGTATACTGCTTAGCGGCGAGCTTGGACGACTCCACCTTTGCCTTCAGCTCCTCGGTGCCGCGCCTCTCGCGCTCTATCTTTCCTTTTAATACATATATGGATACCGACTGCACAACCGACACAAAGACCACCAGCGCCAAAAACACCGCTGCCGTTGAAGCGACAACCTTTGCCTGATACGTTACGACAAACACCCATACCTGATAAAGCATGCCGAACCTTAAATCCCGCGGTATGAGGTTTAATCTCTTCATTTATCGCTCCTTAAAGCCAGGCCTGCTGCCGCGGCCAAAGACGGCGACGCAACTTTAAGATAATCCAGGTCAAATCTATCCGCAGGCGCCTCTATCTGCGCCAAAGGATTGGCAACCTCAACAGGCGCCGTAAACCTGCCTGCAAGAAAATTAACAAAATTTTTAAGGCCCGAAGCGCCTCCGCACAGGACAAAACGGTCTATCTTCTCAAGCGGCGAGGCGCACACCTCATAGGATAAAAACCTGAACGACCTCTCTATCTCCGAATACAGCTGTTCCATATGAAGGCCCAGCGCGTGCGCTATCTTGACCCTGAGTTCGCCTGCGACCTCCGGGTTTTTGCGGTCTTCCTCCAGCACCATCTTGGACATACCGAAATCTTTTTTGTAACGCTCGGCAACCCCGCGCTCCAGCTGGCAGTAATCGGCTATTGCCTTGGTCATGGACTCGCCTGCCACAAAGCTTACACGGCTGAAACAAAGGCTGTTGTCTTTTATAAGGTTTATCGTCGTATATTTGGCGCCCATATCAAGCAGGACAGTAACCTCTTCCGGCTTCCACGCCGGGCTTTCGCCGAACGACTCAAATGCGGCAAACGGCGCCGGCTCAATAGCAGCGACCTTTATACCAACGCCGCTTAAGATCTGCAGGTGCTCCACTATCCTTTTGCGCGGGGCTATAACGGCAAGTATCTCCTGATGTTTCTCGCCCTCAAATACGGATTCGGCAAGCATGGTATAATCAAACACCGATACCTCGGAGTCAAATGAATACCTTTCCTTCAGCTCCCAGTCAAGGGCGCTCAACATCTCAGCCTGCGGCATCTGCGGCAGGCGTATAAATTCAACGCTCAATTCCGGCATGCTGAATGTAACCGCGCACTGGCCGTTCAGCTTGCCGTGATGTTTCAGCTTAACCAATATCTCTTTCAGCGCCGCGTCTCTGCCCGGCCCCTCGTAATCCTTGGCTGAAAACTCCTCTACCGCGATAGATTCAAGCACCTTCTTCGCCCCGGTGTCGGTAAACTGTACCGCCTTTACGGAGCTTGTGCCTATGTCAAGGCCTATGCAACCGGTTGACCTTACTGCCTTTCGCGCGGCAAGCGCGGGGATTAACGGCTTTTTTTCAGGCGCTGCGGGATGAGCCGTCTTTCTGAACAAGGAAGACGGCGCCTCTGCCTCAGCCTTTGCAGGGCGGTTAAATATATTGGTAATTAATTTATTTACTTCGGCCTTTTTTACGTCGTTGTCCATTCCGGGGTCATCGCTCATTCTGCGTTATCTCCTCAGCCAGACTGCGGTAGTCGTGCGCGCCTTTGGAATTGGGGCAGTACAGGATTATGGGCTTGCGGTATATAGGCGCCTCGGCAAGCGTGGAACTTAAACTTATAACCGTATTCAACAGCTGGCCCTTAAAATAATCCTTCAGGGCGTCCAGCATTATCCGGCTTAATTTTGTGCGTTTGTCAAACAGGGTCGGCACTATGCCCATTATTGAAAGGCCGGGGTTTAAGGTTGACTTTACAAGGTCAACCGTGGTAAACAGGTCATTCATCCCCTCAAGCGAAAAATACTGCACCTGCACCGGTATCAGAAGCCCGTCAGACGCGGCCAGGGCGTTTATGGTCAGTATGTTCAAGGACGGCGGGCAGTCTATGAATATATAATCAAACCCGGCGCGCGCCGGGCCGAGCCGGTTTTTCAAAATCTCCTCGCGGCCAACCCTGTTCACCAGGTCCACCAGCGCCGACGACAAAAACGAATTGCTCGGCGCTATCTTCAGGTTTTCGCTGTATGTATCGTGAATTATCTCATGTAAAGGCACATCAGGCCTTGACAGGACGTGATAGATGCTCTTTCTGAGTTTATGGGTATCCACTCCGAGGTTCAGGCTTGCGTGCGCCTGAGGGTCTAAATCCACCAGCAGGACCCTGTAACCCATTTCAGCGAGGCACGCGGACAAGTTTATGGCGGTTGTGGTCTTGCCGCAGCCGCCCTTCTGGTTCATCACCGTAACTATGCGGCTTTTCGACGTCTTTTTTCCGTGCTGGCCCAAGCACTCTCCGGCACTTTCCTTCGGAGCCGGCCTGCCGTACAGTTTCAGAAATAAATCCTTGATCCCCATAATATAAGCCTCAATTCAGACTCTGCTTTGCCTTCGCGAAAAGCATATCTTTCGTTTCCGCGTCTTTCGGAAAAGACGCCGTGCCTATCAGAAAGCCGCGCCTGGCTGCCTCGCACAGGCGCTCCTGTATCCTCTCCCTTAATATAAAGACGGCGTCGCCTGAACCCTCAACCAGGGCAACGGCGCAATTTCTATTGTCCAATAAAAATATTCTATCATCTTTGCGCAAAACCTGCGCCACTATGCCCTCTATCTCCGAGAATATACGCCTGTTTTTCGGCGCCTCGGCAGGCGCTATATAAATAAGCGAAAACCCGGTAGAGCCTGCCTGCGCCTCGTCCTTAAGCGTCATAAAATAATCCTCAAACGCCTCCTCGTCGGTTATGACGGGCACCGTAAAAAATACAACAGTGCCTTTTTTCGGCCTGCTCTTTATCCATATCTTTCCGTTATGCGCCTCAACTATTTTTTTTACTATGCAAAGCCCCAGGCCTGTGCCGCCTATGGCGCCGACCTCAGGCTTATCCTCATGGTAAAACTCCTGAAATATCTTCGGCATAGCGTCAGGCGCGATCCCGACGCCGGTATCTGCCACGCTTATCAAAAGATGCCTGCCGCGCGGCTTGTAGGAAATATCTATTTTTACGCGGCCGCGGCGCGGGGTAAACTTTATGGCGTTAGACAAAAGGTTCATAAAAACCCTCGCGAAGCCATCCTCATCCGCCCATACGCGCTTAAGGGCCTCGGGGGGGCGCGCGGAGACATGCAGTTTCTTATCCCTTATATTAAATGAAAGCGTCTGGACAGACTGTGTTATGAGCCTGCCCAGAAAAATCTTTTTCTTTTTAACGAGTATGCTGGAAGAATGTTCTAATTTTGAAAGCTGAAGCAGGTTATTTATAAGATAGGTCAGATTTTCGCAAAGGCGGCTTATCCTATTGACTGTCTGCGCCTGCGCCTTGTTTAACCGGCCCTGCTCAAAGCTGAGCAGGATTGAGGCGTAACCGTTTATTGAGGATATCGGCGTGCGCAGTTCATGAAATACCGTAGATATAAGATCCGCTGAATTCAAGTTGCCCATTATTTTTTTCGCTCTAGGCCTGCGGTATATTAAATACTGTTTTCTCTTTTTCTTCCTTAACCTCCCCGCCCGCAAGCTCTACCTCGCCTGCCTCGCTGGTTATCTCTCTTCTCAATGACAATACGGAAGCGGGCTTGAAACCTTTGAAATCGCCTGAACGGCCCCATGCCACAAGGCAGTCATCATGATACAAAAACCACGGCGCGTCTCCGAGATTCTTGGCCCGGGCTGAATATTCCCATAATTCCTGGGCCTCGCCGTTAGGCGCCTTTGCCGCCGTCGTATACAGAGGGGCTCCTAAAATCTTTTTTACCTCGGCCTGCGGCATCCCCAATTTTACCTTGCTCAACTTAGATGCTGTCGCGCAGCCCGACGCCAACAATGCTATTGCCAGTAAAGCTATGGCTTTTTTAAACATCTGACACCTCCTTGGCTTTTTTTAGTATTATACAATATCCACTATATATGTCAACAAAAAACTGACTATCATGGCAAATATTGTTAATATCGTTATAAATAAGCCGGCCTTAAAAGAACCCGGGCTGTAGATAAAATCCACCGTATGCGCCCCAGGCTCAAGACGCACAGCCCTTAAAATATAATCCGCG
>PEUD01000123.1 GCA_002780805.1 Candidatus Omnitrophica bacterium CG02_land_8_20_14_3_00__42_8
GCTTTCAGTTGTGTCATTAAATAAAAAGAATGTGACCCCGCGTAATATTGCAGATGCAAAAGAAGTCATAATAACGGGGAAGATAAACGTTTTTAAAGAAGGATTAGCTAATTTATTGACAAATCTTGACTCGGATATAGACGAAATAATAAATGAACAGAGAACCAGTTTTGAAAGAGAAATAACTGCAGTAACTAATATGGCTGCAAGTGAAGTTTTAGATATGGATTTAATTATATTGAGTGTTTTGGATAATGCGGTTCGCGAGGTTCATTCTAATTTAGACACAGCTGTTAATACATTGAAAGAACAGATTATAAAAGAAAAACCTACCGATGTGCAGCAGCTAACCTGTGTACAAAAATATTTCACGAGAGTAGAAACGCTTGCTAGTAAGTTTTTAGAAGAGGCTGATAAAAAAAGAAATGAATTTGAAGCGCGAAAAAAGGTACTTAAAAGTAAAGATACTATAGAATTAGATAAGAGATTGGCTATATTAGTTGGAAACATTGCATTAGTAGGTAAGATAGCCACGATTGCAAAAGAACGATTAAAAGAAGCTGAAGGTTCACTAAGTATAGTAAAACAAATAGAAGCAATTTCATTTGAGAGTTTGATTAAGAGCTCAGGCATATATGATGCCTCAAGATTAGCAAAAATAAATACAGAAGAAGCGCTTAGGGCGATGGCAGTAGCCGTAGCCGGACTGAGGACACAAAAAGGTGATATCCCAGAAATTAATCCGAATGATTTTGCGTTGGATTTGATTGGCCAAGGCAATGATACAGATGCGTTTGTACTTACTGTAAATGGGCAGGATGGCAAAAAATATATGTTGCCAATCGTGCTTAAGATTATGCTTGAAGCTGTTCATGCGACTACACAGGCTGCATACGAAACATTCGTTGATATTGGCCCGAGAGATACATATGTCGGCCAGGGATTTGTTATCCAGCCATATACGCCTATCCTGAGAGAAACCTTAACGCAAGAGTTAACTGCCCCTGGTTTAAAGCAATATGAAAGACTTGCGACACAATTATACGGCCAATTATTAGAATCAACAAAAGGACAAATAGGCCTAAGTAATAAAAAAGTCAGAGAAGGCAGTAGTATTTTGGATAATGTAGGGATTGTGAAAAATGAACGCGGAGAGTTTATATTCGTTGTGCCTGATAAAGGCAGCTTGACTAATCGTAGTGGCCGCGGCGGCGATATAATGTCCAAACGCCACTTCAGGGAAGCGCTTAAACGTGAAATTGAAGAGTATTTTCATATTCAGAAACCTATTATGCCAACAGAAACCGTAGTTAGCGAACAGTTGGTAACCACTACTGCCGACGAGGAGATTGCTTCGGCTGCTTCGCAGCCTCGCAATGACGCGGCGGCAGTCGGCGAGCCGGATGCCGAGGCGAAGGCGGCGGCAAGGGGAAGGGTGCAGAGGATTAGGCAGCGTAAGGCCGCGAAGGCGATGCCGGAACTCGGCGAGGCGCCGGAGAAGGCAGGCGCTGTTGGAGCGCAGGATACGTTGACCGCTACCGCAGGCGTTGAGATGGCTTCAACAAAGATGCCCAATGTCGCCACTGTAACAGCCGGCTCAACCGGAAAAGAAGAGATTTTAGGAAGGGTGCTTGATTCAGGCGCGTTGAACCTTGCGGCAACCAGGATTTTGGAACAGGGGCTTATAAGGACGCCGGCTGATTCGCAGGAAGAAGTTACGGCGTGTCTTGCAGGCGCGGTTGAGGCAGGGTTAAGGCCTATACCCGGCAGTGCGTTGTATGAATTTGATCCTGCGGCGTTTTATGGAAGATTAAAGGCGTTTATCAACAGCGACGCATTTGAACCATTAAAAAGGGCGCTGATACCGTTGATCAGGGCTATCAATGACGCGTTGAAGTCGCAGTTGCAACCAGTACATGGAATAAAGAATATTGCCGGGCGGATAAATGAAGCGTTGTATCCGAATGCGCCGTTTGTTATAGACGAGGCAGCGCAGGAGAAGCTTGACGGTTCGGTTATTGTCCTGCCTGCGGAGCTTATAAGAAACTACGGCTGGGAAATGACTGCTGTAAGCCAGCTGCCGGAAAATTGCAAGGTGTTTGTGACAGGTTTAAGCAGGGGTGAGCGCGGCCTGGTAACAGAGCTTGCAGGCTCAAAAGTACAGTTTGCCAATGATTATAAAGCGGCAAAGGCGCAGGCGCCTGAGGCGGCAAATGTCATAGCGGTATTTGCCGAAACTGGCATAAACATCTTCGGCATGGATGCGAAGATAATAAAATATGAAGAGCCCAAGCAGGATGAATTTATTTCAATAAGTGAATTATTCAGACAGATAGGAAGATTGGAGCCGGCGCAGGCAATGGTTACTATAAACGCAAACGTCCCTGGGGTCTCAAAATTAGAGATCGTTAAGTTCAGAGAGGCATTTGAAACCGCGCGCCAGGTTGCTGCGAGCGTGTAAAGGCGGTGATGGATATGAAGAACAATTATTTATTTAAAAATTTGATGCATTGCCCGGCGGTAAGGATTTTAAAGGGAAGGTTAGCCTGCCGCGATAAGAAGTGCCTGTTTTCGGTTACCAGCACATCGGCGCCTGTCCATTCTACATATGCGGCAATGAGCGCGTCTGCGGATTTTAACCCTCTTGCTTCATATCTAGCGCCTAATTCAAACGGTATATCAAAGTCATTGTCAATTATTGTTGCCGTGTTTATAAAAAGTATAAACTCTTTAAAGGCTTCGGCAGTTAAATTACTGCGAACCTCTTCAATTATTAAACGTGTAATACGTATTGGTATAACTTCCATAGATTCCGCAACTTTTGCAAGGAGCTTTTCACAATTTGGATACCGAACAACGCCTAAAGCAAAGATATATTCATTGCTATCTATAACTAGCTGCAAGTTTTTCTCTCCAAAGTTTTTCTCTGGTTTTACGAATTTCATTTATTACTTGTTGTTTACTCATTCCACGGTACGGAGAGCTGGCTTTAGCCATCAATTGACGAATTTTTTCCAGATGCATTTTCGCTTTTTTAATATTTTGTTTTATCATATTAGTCACCTCTTGCTCTTGTATAAATATATCATATTTGGCAGAGGGTGTCAAGCGGATTTTACCAAGCAATGCTCTTTTGATACAAATGAGACCCTTCGCCCCGAAGTTTCGGGGCTCAGGGTTTAATTCACACAACAACTTATGTCGTTTTGCTACATAAGTTGTGTGTTCATTAAAGTTAGGAAAATAAAAAAAGTTATATATTTTGGGAATATTCTGGGTTTTGAATTGTTATAGTGTTGTAGAGAGGTAAAGAGTTTTAAAAAGAATCATATATCAATATAATACATCTATTATTACTAGGTTTAATATATATGTAGGAGATAGATATGATACTTCTTGAGAACAGGCAATTCAAGATGCTGGTAAAGGTGGTGGCAATAGTCACCGTATTCACCTTTACGTTTGAGCAGGTGGTATTTGCCGATGGCGGAAGCCTGTTTTCAGATAAATTAAGGGTCAAACAGCCAACACAGAGTAAGTTTGCCGGCGAAATAGCCAATGCGTTCGGCAGGCAGCCAAAGCAAATCATAGAGCCAATCCCAGTGGAGCCTATCATCCCGCTTCCTGCCAAAATAGCTTCAGCAATAGGAGTGGAAAAGATTGGGCTTGTAGTTCTTGGTTTTAGCGCATTGATTTTAGGCGGATTAATCGGACTCCATGTCATAATACCAATAGCCGGCGTGATGGGTTTTGTGGCCCCGGCAGTTTTATTTTTGGCCTCGTTCTCATTTTTATATCTTGGTTTTAGAAAAGAAATCACAAATGATACTCTAGCCAAGGACTTTAACGAAATAAAAGATACACGTAGTACTCTATATGGAGAAGTAGTAAAACGTTTCAAATCCGCTCTTAAATTGCTTGAGTATGATGATCCCAATATAAATGTTATCGTGAAAAAGACTATGAAGCGCCGCGATGCCATTGGCCTGGCTTTAAGTTCGGCTGACAGAAGAAACTTTGAAGGTTATGTCGCTGCCGATGAATTTCGGGAAAACGCGCAAATATCCAAAGAAGAGCAGGAACAGCTTGGCTTCTGGGGCGTTCAGAAAAAGAGATGGGATAATGCGCTTCGTTTAACAGAACAGGACAGGGAAAATTCCAGATTAGGCCGATTCAAATTCTTAAAAGCGCCTATTGAGATAATATGGTATGGGGGATTCAGGTTCGGATATCATCTGTTTGACGTATTCATCCTGAAATTCCTGCGCCATAAATTAGATTATTACGCAGGCGGTTACAGGCGTTACAGCTGGGCGGATGACAACCAGATTGTAGATGCTATGGTATCAGCGCTTGTTGATGTAGCCAGATACAGCGATAAAGCAAAGCGTAAGGCCATGTCAGCCAAAGAAAGAAACAGGATACGCGTACTTAAAAATACATTTTTCAGGACTATTGAAACCATCGGTAATTACACTGGCGTAAGCGGTATCGCGCCGTTTCTTTACAAAAGAAGCAAGATGTATTTCTGGTCAAGTGTGGTAGGCAGTAATTTAATGCATCTTTTAGGTAGTACAGCTTTAGGGTTAAGTATTCCTTTGTCAGCCATAGGCATAGGGCTGGTCAGCATGGCTATCATTGTTTGGTTATTGCATATTTCAAAAGGCAGGAGCGGATACAAAAGAGCATTTGTTGCGGGGACTATTGTTATAATAGCGATTGCCCTCATAAATTTAGCCCTTGGCTCTGATATACCGTTTACAGCTATAGATTTATCCAAGAGTATCTCTCCATTAAGTTTATTGTCCAAAAATTTCAATTTTACCATAGGCGGTTTTATCAGCCCTGCAATTTTATCGTATTTCCTTAATTATTTTGAATTTAAAGAAAAAATGACAGACAGGGCATTGGCAGATAGATTCTTCGGCAATCTGACGCCAAGGCCTGAGACGTTGAATGTCCATGGTATTTATAGATATTTGGACCAGATAGAAAACAACTCTGATAGGGGTTTAATAGCTGTTCGCATAGCGGCGGTGCTAAATAAAGTGCCGCAGATTATTAGGGCGACTATTTCTGAAAGACTGACATTAAACGCCAGATTGGCAGAGATAGCCGGCTTGGACGAAAATGAATTAATAAAACAAGCCAGAAATTTTGATCTTGGCGTGCCGGATGTAGAAGCGGCGATAAGAGAAGCGCGGTATGCCGGCAGGGAAAATACTGTTTGGAATAGCGAGTTTTGGTATAGCATATTAAAGGCGAGCTTTGGCATATGGGCGGTCCAGGCAGAGATAAATGCAGTACTTTCGTATTCCAGGGGATTGGATTGGTTAGTAAACCTGCCGGTGAAGAAAATTTTTGGCGTGGAAATACACCCGTTCTATAATTTCGCCGCATTTATAGAAGGCAATCCTAAAGCAGGCCCACAGAGCCTGCGCAATTCCGGCGCTCTTGGCTGGGTTAACTATGGCGTTAATCAGTTATTTGGCCATACCATAGGTTTTAATCCTTTTAACCCGGATTCTATCGCAGATTTTGCAAAAGGCAGGGCAGAGAATACAAGGAACACGGAATATCTGCGTAATTTAAATTCAACCGCTAAAAGTTGGAAAGGCCTTGCTGATAATATTCACAAAACGTCTGACGCAGAATTAGGGATTTTTATAAATAACCCTGAAACGGCTGAATACTATCCGGATTTCTTTAAGATGATTGGAAATAGCGGTATTGAGGCGGATGTTTTATATGTTCAGGGCGCGCCATTTTTAAAGATGAATATAGATCAACAGGCGGATTTCTTCAGGGCAGCAAGAGATAATGGCTTAAGTGTTTCTCTTGGCGGCGCTGATCCACTTTGGTTTGTTGACAGGGCCAGTGAAGGGTATCAATTCTATAAGGCCTTGCGCGCGGCATTGCATGAAGTTGTTTTAAAAGACTCCAGCTTGTCTGATGAGCAGGTTACTTATTGGTTGGATGCAGATAGCATAGACAATAAAAATTTTAATAAATACAACGATTTTTATAACCATCTTACTTCCAGCGAAGTAATTAACGGTAATTTAAAATTATTTGAGAATCCTTCCGGGCCTTTTGTTGCCAAAGGGATAAAAGGCATCATGGCATACCGTGATTCAGAAGAAGCGATATTGAATATATCTTCAGCTGCCAGGCAAAATGCCGGCAGTTATAGTCTTGTAGTAGAGACGCAATACCGCAATCCTAAAGAGCAAAGATTAGATAATGGCTTAAAGCCAATACCTCTACCGGGCAATATTACTTTTGCAGGCGAAGAGAATAGAATTGGGCCTGTAATGAGCGCTGTTATGACAGGTGCTGAAAACGCAAAGCGCGGCAATTTTGAGGGTTTCAGGGGCGTAGATATCCATACAGAGCAGGATAGCATACAACAGTTAGTTAGAGTTCTGGCCGGTGAAAAATTTGTTGATATGGGCAACCCCGGAGATGTTTCCCATTTGAATAAATATGAATATTTTGTTTTACCTGAATTACCGCAGGCAGAGCCTACTGATAGTGCAACTCTTGAACGTATGCTTCCCAAAAATGTTATTGAGCGATTAGCCGCGTTTGAGCTGGAAAAGCCTATGAATTTCTATGAGCAGTTAAGCAGGAATTTGGGCCTTAGCGCATGGGATAATTTCCGCGGAATGACCAGCCAGCCTGATATACCAAGAGGTTTTGCGCAACTGGCTGTAAAAGCCCTTCAAAACGATTTCAGTATGGGTACATTAAGGACAGTGCTTGATGCCATGCCTGTAAGTCAAGCCGGTACATTGCCGATACAACTGTTTATTTCATCTACTAAAGAAATGGAGAAGCAGTTTTATTCTTCCGAAGTTACTCTTGACAGCTGCAATGTTATTGCCGAAGCGGTTGAAAATAACGATGGAGCGGCTAATAAATATAAATTAGTTGCAATGTATAATGATTCTGAAGTTTTGGTAAGAGGATCTTATAAGGATGATGCCGCGACATGTATATCTAAAAACTTATGGCTTAGTAAACCGGTTGAATTTAGGGTGCAAATGACAAACAGCGGATTTAAACCTACCAATGTAATTTTATATCTTTCTATAGGGAATATTCCGTATGAGGCCATTGATTATATGAAGGCGTATACATGGGGAGATATCAGGACAGGCGAGGAAGGGGAGATAGATTTAAAAAATCTGCCAAATGCCAAAAATCCAGACGCAAACTATACGCCTACAAGCAGGGATTCAGGATTGCTTGAAGTTTACTGGAAAGATCCTGATGATAAGCAAGAAACAACCGGATATAAAAAATTTGCAGAGCGGCATGGCATACAAAGTAAGAATGTAATGAACGAACGCATTATAAAATTAGCCCCGGGTTCAATGCGGGTTTTGACTTTTAGGGTGGATAAGATGCCTGTCGGAAAGCATCCGGTAGCTGTAACTATTCTGGAGGCAAAAATCGGCACTCCGCTTAAAGGAGACAGGCTCGGCGGTTATAATAGAAAGAAGGTTTTGGTCAAATACGCAGAATTGCAGTTTAAAAAAACTAAAGTTTTGGAACACGGTATGAGAAAAGAAGGAAAAACCGAATTGGCAGATAGTCTTAACAGGACAGCCAGAGAATATATCAGGCTCAGGTTAAAACTTCACACTTACGGGTTAGGAGATGATCATTTTACCCCGTGGCAGATTGAGGAGCGTGAAGCAATGGCAATAAAAATAAGAAGTATTCTGTCTAAAAAAGCGCTTGGCAGGACGCTCGATTCTATAGATGCAGGCCTGGCAACGCGTTTAGGCATAGATAAGCAGCCTACCATAATTATGGTAGGAAAAGATAAGGTTGTTGTAACCAAGGCAACGGCATCGCGTAATTACATCAGGCCCGGCGATAGCATTGATATCAGCGCAAAAATTCAAAATGTCGGCGATGCGGATAACGGAAGTTATTATTATGTGCTTGATATAGAAAATGTTGATACGCATGAAAAGGTGCTGGTTGATGTTACTAAAGCCGGCAGAGGCAGGAGCGTATTGGGCAAAGAAGCTGTCGCGGCCAAATATGAATTGCCGTCAGGTTATGTTAAAATCGGCCGTGGACAGGAAAAACCAATTAACATAAAGGGTATAAAGGTCAATAAGCCGGGGCATTACAAGGCTGTTATTTCCGCGTTTCCGGTTGACTATGTAATCGGCGACGCCATTTTAAAGCCGGAAGAAAAAGGCAGGATATCGTTTACTGTCGGTAGCAGTACGAGCCGCATATCCGGCATAAATTTTAAAGATGCGCCTGCGATAGACAAATCCGGCAGCGCGGCCAATGTAGCATTGGCAGGAGTTTCCAGTTTTGGCAGCAGGCCTATTTCTGTTATGGTTGAATCTACCCTGGCAAGGCGCGCTGATCCTACGCATACGTATTTCAAGGTCTTCAGCTCCATGCCTCATACTGTAAAACAAAATGACAGCGCAGTTTTACCCTTATTTTGGCAATACAAACATCCGGGGGAATATCTTATTTCTATGAGCTTGATGGATGCTGACCTGGAAACCGGCAATACTATTTATGAAACAGACGCGAAAGGAAATTATGTTTTGGATGAAAATGGCCGGCCATGGCCGCATGTAGTTTTGATAAAAGACGCGCATACAAGCACCGGCAGGCAGGAGGCAGGCAATTTTGCCTTATGGTCGCACAGGCCTTCCGAGGTATGGCTTAAGAATATGAGCGATAAAACAAAAGAAGCCCGCGTAAGGATGATTGTTAAAAAGATTGCAGGTAAAACAGAGGTTACGGTTAACAGCGAGAATCCGGCAATGTCTGATTTTGTGACTTTAAAGCCAGGCGGAATAGACAGCGTAAATATCGTTCCGCATTTAATACCGCCTACGGATACCAGCGGGAATGTTTATCATGTTGTTTATGAGGTTCTGGATAGGGCAGGAAATGTATTGATAGCGCTTAACGATAACAATCTGCATACCGTAAAGGTAGTGAAGATTCTGGATACCAAGAAAGGGATCCGGATTAGGGTAGATAAAAACAATAATGATCCCGCGTACAACACGTTAAAATCGGACGATGCGGATTATGCTTTTATAAAAAATATCGCGCGCAAAGATTTGGGCGTCAGCGATGATGATTTATTGTTGTATAAAGAAATAATAATGGACGCAAGAACATCAACGGATATGCTTGCGGAGGCAAAGACAGAGGTGAAGCAGTTTATCAGGACAAGGATAATGGAAGGCATATATCTTAACCCTGACGAAAGGAACTTGCTGGCTGAATATAAATCGCAAGGGCTTGACGCGCGGGAATTGGAGATGAAATTGCGCGAATTTATATTAGATAAACCCGATAGAAACACCGCTGAGAAAAGTTTAAAGGGCTATGCCAAAGAAAAACAGGCGAAAGTTGAGGAAGATATAAGAGATAGAGAAAAAAAGAGCGAAAAGATGCAGGAGCAGCGGCAAAAAGATATAATAAGGCAGGCGCAGTCATACAGCAGGCAGAGGCTCTGGCTATTGACAGCTATCGGAGCTGTTGCGCCATACTTTTTTGCAGAGATGATACTGATATTTATTTTAACCAGGATTAAATTCAGGGCTGACAAGGAAGCCGGAAGGACTGATTTTATCTATATAGACAAGTATGGAAATGTCACATCCAACATATACAGGCGAAAAGGCAAAGATATGACGCAAGATGAGGAGCAGACGGCAAAAACAGCTTATATTAACGGTTCAACAGGCGCTACTGCTGCCAAGAAGTTTGAGAACATACAGCGATGGGCGCTTAAAAATACAAAGTGGAATGTTATAGTCAAATATACAGGAAGAGACTGGGGCAGCGAAGACGCGGATATGGCTATAATAACCGCCAACCGCAGGGTTTTAAATCCCATGGAAGCGGTTGTTTCTGCCGATTATCTCTATGCGATTGGCCGTGGAAATCAGGACGCGTTAAATTTATTGAATAATATTTTAGGCCAGGTAACCAAGAATATAAACGAGTCATCGCCTGCTAATAAATATTTATTGTCGCGGCTTGCCAAAAAGCAGGGTGAATTAGGCAAGATGCTAAGAGCTTTTAAATCGCCGGAAGGTATATATACCGGAGAAATGAGCAATGCTGTTTCTGAAAAAATGCTTAAAGAATTGGAAATACTGATAGGCGGCAATCCTCAGATGCTGCTTGCCGTTCACAGCGCGATGCTTATAAGGCCTATAGTGCCCAATGTTTCCGAGTATCCTTTTTTCGGAAAGATTGTTATGTGGCCATTTCAGTTCTTGCAGATAAACCTTTGGATAGTAAGGGAGTGGTTTGGGTCTATGGCATGCCGGAATATAATTTCATTTAAGACGGATTCCAATACCGCAAAGCCCATAAGGACATACGTAACTTTGAGTTCGGATCCGAAACTCTGGAATTATTACGGAGGCGTTTTTGGGCGCTGGTTGCAAGGGCACGGGAATATACAGCTTGAAGCATACTTGGGCGGCACGCCTTACTTAAAGGTTGATATTGTAGGTAAACCGAAATTAAGCGATTATAAACGCAGGGATTTAAACGCTACGGAATATTACGATAAAATAGCGGATGAAGGATTTAAATGGCTGCGTTCTACGATGTCATATGAAGATATGGCGACATATCCTGGTTCTTATGTGGCACCTATTGAAAATCTGGTATACGCAGGCGTTGTATCAGACGCAGTGCGGCTTAGTATAGGCGGCAATGATACAGCGGGCGTTCTTGAAATATCTCCGATGCAGGGCTATAGCGTTATTGTCCAAAATAACCAGGTCTGGCTTTTAAGGATAGCCGAAGATACCCATGGCCAGACAAAGGCAAGAAGCATAAACACATTAATGAGTTTGTTGAATGACGGCGATATAGCAGCTTTTCACACAGCTACTACCAGGGTGGAGAAGTTCAGGGTTGACAAAAATGGTAAGCCTATAGTAAAAGGCGAGCTGGTTAAGATGAGCACTATTAGCGTGCCTGATGCCAAAGGTGTAACAATACAGGTTCCGGAAAAGCTCAAATTATTTGGCGGAGGCCTGCGTTTAGACAGGGAAGTCAGCATTGATGATGTTTTAGCAAAGGCAGAGGCAGGCGCAACCGGGCTGTCTCTAACAGAAAATGCGCTCACCGATCTTATGGAAGATTTAAATATATCTACAGCAGACCTTAATTTTGAACAAAAACGCAGATTATTAGCAAATAACATATTAGACAATGCGGCAAATAAACAAAAATTACATGTTTGGCTTTCAGAGAAATTACTGCCTGAGCATCTGACGGAAGAAAATATAATAGAATTAAACCGGACATCGCCGCCCAATGTCGCGACATTAATTGAGGTTATAACCGGCTGCAGCGCCGCTGACAATGAAACTGCAAAATTTGAAATAGCTGAGTTTGGGAAAATTGTAAATAGATATATCAAAACCAATGCGCAAAACGATAAACCCGGGCATGTGGGCCAGATTTTAGTTAACGCGCTTGATAACTACGGTGATCAGGAATTAAGATATGACGCGGTTGGAAATGTTTTGCCTACAGCCAACGCGCTTTTCAGGGCTGCCGTATTAAAAAAAGCAGCACCAGATGGCCCAACAGAAACAGACAATAATATAATAGCCATATACAATTTACTGGATACCTATCTTGGTGAGACAGGGGTTACAAGTTTGGACGATGTTATAGCTGATGCGTTATTTGACGGCAAAGGCGCGGACAATATCATACCGCGCGCGTTTTCTTATGAAGTAATAAACGGAGAGGTTGCGGAGGTCCTTTTGGATAGAAGCGGTGAACCAATAGATCCGGAAGTCAGTAAAGTTTTATCCGTAGATATAAATAGTCCTATCAATACTGACGAAGGCGTTTATTATAAAGGTAAGGCTATTGAAAACGGAAAAGTAGTGGAAATATTATGCAACGAAGATAAAGAGCCTCTTGGTTCCGGGCTTAAAATCATAACAGCTATTGATGACAGTAAAAAGCTGGTAGCGTCCGCGTTTTCATATACTGCTTTAGAAAGTTACAATTCATCCGAATATGTAGTTGAGTAT
>PEUD01000101.1:0-2547 GCA_002780805.1 Candidatus Omnitrophica bacterium CG02_land_8_20_14_3_00__42_8
GGACGCGATAAAAAAGTTATCAAAACAGAGCGAAAGTCTCACCGTGGAAGACCTGCTATATGCGGTGAATGTTATTTCGAATACCTACGACGTTATAAAAAGGTCTAATTTAGGCCGCGTGCCTTTGGAAATGGCTATAGTGAAACTGGCGAAAAAAGATTCCATTCACTCGCTCGGGGAGATACTTAATAAGATATCTGAGATAGATAAAAAAACGGTGGACGGCTCCGAGGAAGATCGTATTTCAGAAAAACACCAGAGAACGGCGAAGCCTTTGCCGCCACCAAAAGAAGAAACTAATAAAACCAACAGCGCGAAAAAAGATATAAAAGAAGAAGCTGCCGAAGAAGCTCCGACTGTGGAGTATGAAACCTCCAAAAACAGCGCCGGACTCGAGCAGATAAAAAATATATGGCCAAACCTGCTCCAGCGTCTTAGAGTGAAAAGGATGTCTATAGCGTCCTGCCTTCTTGAAGGGACCCCGATTTCATGTGAGAACGGAAAACTTACATTGGGATTCCCGAGTGGGTATTCGTTCCACAAGGAAGTCCTGGAGAGGGAGCAAAACAAAAAGTTTATAGAAGAGGCGCTCCTGGAATTGCTGGACGCAAGATTTGCTTTGGAATTTGTTATTGTTGAAGGAAAAAAAACGCCGGGCGGCACGAAGCAGGACCGTTCCGACCCGGGCAGCCAGAGCCTTGATGAAGGCGCCAAGGGTGACGCGGATTATCATAAAGACCAAATAGTGGATTCCGCGCTTGAAATGTTCAACGGCAAAGTTATAAAAAGAAGCCACACCGATAACGATATAGAGGATATGGAATGAGCGGTTATACCGAATCGATGAGAAAGTTGATCGAGGAATTCTCGAAGATGCCCGGGATCGGGCCAAAAACGGCTGAGAGGCTTGCCCTTTATATATTGAAAGTTAACAAAGAAACCGCGAAAGCGCTTTCTGATTCTATATTAAAGATCAAAGAAGCCACCAGATTTTGCGCCAATTGCAATAATTTAAGCGAGGCTGAACTCTGCGACATCTGCAGGGACACAAGAAGAGACAGATCCGTGATATGCATAGTGGAAGATCCGGGCGACATAGCTTCGATAGAAAAAACAGGCTCTTTCAGAGGTGTTTATCACGTGCTCCTGGGCACTCTTTCTCCTCTTGACGGGATAGGCCCCGAGGACCTGAAGATAAACGAGCTGATCGATAGAATAAAGAAGGGCGGGGTAAAAGAGGCGATTATAGCCACTAATCCGGACACAGAAGGCGAGACGACAGCCCTTTATTTGACAAAACTCATGAAGCCGTTATCCGTTAAAGTTACAAAGATAGCGTCCGGCGTTCCAATGGGTTCGAGCCTGGAGTATATAGACCAGGCTAGTTTGACAAAGGCTATTGAGGGCAGGCACCAAGTATAAACGTCAGTATTTTCTATTGACATAATGTAACGTTTTTGTTAAGATAATTTGGCCTTATAAAAAGGAGGTTATAGATGGGAATAATGGAAATCGTTAAAAAAGGATTTGGCATAGCGAATAAGAATGTCCAGTTGCTTTTAGTATTATTCGTTTTTAATCTAGTTGGGACTTTTCTTAGAACTCCGTTCATGCAAGCTGCTCCGACTGCCCCGGCTACTGCCAATCTCTCTCCGGCAATTATAATTATCAGTATTTTGCTCGGCCTCATAGGTGTGCTTATCTTCGGAGGTGTTTTAGGTTCTTTAAAGGAATATATCCAGAATCAGAAGGCCCAATTAGGGCATATTATGCAATATGGCACAAAGTTCTATTTAAGGGTGCTGGGTGTTTGGGCATTAATCCTTGCGATATTAATAGCCTTTACGCTCGTTGTAGCTTTCGCGATTTCCCTGGCGATGGCTATAAAAAATTTGGTAGGCGTTGTGATACTTTTAGCTGTTGCTCTCATTGTCAGCGGCGTTGGGCTGTATGTATTTATACTCTTATTCATGGCCCCGTATATTCTTATTGCAGATGATATAGGTCCGGTTTCGGCTTTAAAGAAAAGTATTAACTTTGTCAGGGGATGTTTAGGAAAAATTGTAAGCCTTTTTGTTATGCTTGTATTAATAACCGTAGGAATAGGTTTTGTAGTGGGTGTGATAGCAGGGCTTATAACGCTCGCGCTCAAAGGGGCAGCCGGCCAGATCATTGTCTGGATAGTAGCGAGCGCGTTCAATTCATACGTTAATGTCTTGTTACCGGCTTGCTTCTTGTTGATCTATCTAGTTTCATCCAAGTCGAGCAAGAGTCTGTAATATTGTGAGATTTAATACATATAGCCTATAGACTTAATTTATTCCCAGTCCATAGGCTATATTTATGAAAGCGTTCTTTTTATACTCTATATCTAGTACTTAATACTTCGTACTTAGTATTAGTATCTTCCTCGGTTCCGCCAATAAAGGCGGATTCGCCACGAATAGATTAAGGTCGGGCTTAGGCGAAAGCTCAGCTTCCGCCGCAGCGGACCCGCCCTTGTTGTTTAAGAGCGAGGGGGTGGGGGTAGTAGCACGTTCCGCCTAA
>PEUD01000101.1:2554-5877 GCA_002780805.1 Candidatus Omnitrophica bacterium CG02_land_8_20_14_3_00__42_8
GGAAACGCAACACATGGCGGACCCGCCATGAATAGTAAAAGGTCGGGTTTAGGCGGGGGCTGTTAACGTGTTTTATGTTTACGTGTTGAAGAGTAAGAAGAATAGCAAAAGATATATGGGCTGTACAAGCAAGGCCCATGAAGATAGATTGCATGATCATAACACAGGTTCAAGCACATGGACTAGACAAAATGGTCCATTTGAATTAATATATACTGAAAAGTTCTCTGACAAAAAAGCTGCCCTGAAACAGGAAAAGTATTTAAAAACTGGAGCAGGCAGAAAATTTTTAGATAAAATTATTCCCCGGTAGCTCAGCTGGTAGTAGCACGTGGCTGTTAACCACGGTGTCGCAGGTTCGAGTCCTGCCCGGGGAGCCAATCTTGATGATTACCCCTATCAGTACTGATAGGGGTAATTTTTTTGTCTGCCAAAGAAACTGAACTGCGGCCAGCGGCCGCCCCCACCCGGCCGCTGGCTGGATAAAAGGGTTTTACCTCTTCAGAACTGCTTTTATCCGATAATTTGCTATCGCAAATTCCTGGATTGCCCCGGCATTTATGATGAAATATCGTCGACATTTCATCAGCCAGCCCTTCGGGCGAATTTCCCTGTTGGAGAAATTCGGGCTTATAATAAAAACTTATGGCGATTTCTTCTTTTGAATAAACGATGCTTTTTATAAATTTTTTCGCCCAAAGATTCTTTTCAATTCCTTTTCTTTCAAAGAGCCCTTTTACAAAGAGGCGAAGGGTTTGCTCGAAAATTTCAGCCGAAATTTTCAAGGACTCGGAGCATGATCGAGATAGTTCGAGTCCTATGCGGTCGCCCGCTTGCGAATTATTAAGCTTGAATATCAAACTATCGATATAATGCTTATCTACGGAGATTCTTTCTAAGCTTTTGAATATATAATTCTCTAATCTATCAGCGCTTACCTGTTTTACATCGCAACTATTCCAGTCTCTTTTAAAGGTCTTTGTGCAACGGTAATAGTAATATCTTTTTATTCTGTTTTTCTTTTTCTTGTTAGTATGGCATGGCGTCATGGAAGAATTACAGGTCTTACAGTTTAAAAGGCCAGCCAAAGGATAATCTTTATATAGGCGCAATACCAGTTTTTTCCCTTCATGCTTCTCTTGCGCTAAATTAAAGACTTCCTTCGATATAATAGGTTTATGGTTTCCTTGATATATCTTGCCTGCATATTTCATTTTGCCTATGTAAACAGGATTCCTCAAAATGGTAGATATGCGGCTTTTTGATAGGCCTGTAACTTTTGAGATCTCCGCTACGGGACGGCCTTCAATATAGTCATCATAGGTTGCGCGGATAGCATTGGCATCGCTCTCGTTGACGACGAGTTTTTTATTTATGGCATTATAGCCAAATGACACAAGTCCGCCGTTCCACATCCCCTTATTGGCTCTTTCTAACATCTTATCCTTTGTCCGTTCGCTGGTAAGCTCTCGCTCAAATTGCGCAAAAGTAAGCATAATATTTCTGAGCAGCCTTCCCGATGGCGTAGATGTATCAAATCTTTCCGTTACAGAAATAAAATCAACGCCATGCCTATCAAACAGCTCTATAAGCTGATAAAAATCTTTTGGTGACCGTGTAAGGCGGTCTATCTTATAGGAAATGACAAGATTGATTTTACCCCGCTTTATATCGCCGAGCATTTCAGCCAAGGCTGGTCGGTTAAGGTTGGCGCCGGTGCAGCCAGGATCAGAATAAACCCTAAAAACCTCCATGCCATCTTGACTTGAGATAAAAGCCCTGATTTTCGCCTCTTGCGCCTGACAGGAGTTAAATTCCACCTCTGCCTGATTGTCCGTGCTTACCCTTGTATAAATAGCACATTTTAATTTGCCTTGCATTTTCGCCTCCTTTAGATTAAAATATCAATACATTACAAGCAATATAGTCTAAAGCTTGTTTGCCAATATAATAATAGCAATATATTATAAGTATGTCAAGGAGAAAAAATGTTAGCGGAAAATATTAAAAAGCTAAGAAAACAGCATAAATTATCCCAAGAACAGCTTGCTCACAAAGCAGGAATTACATACAGTACTCTCATTAAAATAGAATCAGGCACAAATAGCAACCCAACTATAAAAACGATTAAGAAACTTGCAGAAACACTTAGAATTTCGATAGATAAATTGACCGAAGAAATTTAGGAGGTGTAAAATGGCTGAGGGAGTTGCTCCAAAAGCAAACGCGATGCTTATATGCGACCATGTTATTACCGAGGTAGGTACAAATAAAAAAAGTCTGATTGGTGTTTTTGAAAATATTAATACAATAAAATTTCCTATTATTCATCCCTTGTTAGCTGTGTACATAAAACTTACTGCAGCAAAAGGGCAATATCGATTTCGGATAGAACTTGTAGATTTAAATAATAATCTCGTACTTGGCAAAGCAGAAATACCTCAAGATATACATATCGATAATCCACTTGGCACACACGAGCTTGTTTTTAACTTAGGGGGTTTGAAATTTAACAATCCTGGACAGTATGAATTTAGAATTTTTGCAAATGAAAAAATATTTGCCCAGAAGACATTTTTAGTGATACAACTGCAAACGCCAGAAAGGGGGTATTGATAATGAGAAAAGGATACATAGGTGTCTTAGCGTCTACGAGTGAACAGATACTTTATAGAGACTTAATTGATACTGAAAAGAACAAGAGCTATGAATACGAAATATGTGATCAGCGCTATGAAATAGATCAAGTGCAGCAACTTGATACCGGAAATTTTATGCTTGAAAGGCCCGAACCAATTAAAGAAACCCCAAAATTTGGTAGTTTTAGGCTTGGAAAGATAAAAGGTACATTAAAAAGAAAAAATTTATACGAAGACAGATAATCATGGTTCTATTAGACACGAATATTTTAGTATACGCTGCAGACGTAGACAGTGAGGTATTCGTAAAAGCAAAAGAAATTAGAGATAAAGCTGTAAATGGTGAATTAGAGGCTTGTGTCAGTTTGCAGAATTTAGCCGAATTCTATTCTGCAGTAACAAGTTCAAAGCAAGTAGAAAAGCCACTTACCCCGAGAGAAGCAAAAGGAGAAGTTATAAAATATATTTTATGCCCCATGCTTAAAAAAGTTGATGTTAAATCATCAACAATATCTTTAGCGATGGACTTGGCTGAAAAATATGGCATTACAAAACAGAATATTTATGATACGCAACTTGTTGCGACCATGATAGAAAATAATATAACGAAAATATTCGCTAGAAATGTAGGAGATTTTTCTATTTTTACAGAAATAGAAAGCGAGAACCCGTTAGAGGTGACCG
>PEUD01000035.1 GCA_002780805.1 Candidatus Omnitrophica bacterium CG02_land_8_20_14_3_00__42_8
CGCAAAAATATGAAGCGCATTATGTGGGCGCTGGCAATACTGATAATACCTGCCTTCGTCATATGGGGCGCAGGCACGTCTGCCAAAAATAAAGGCGATAAACCTGACTACGCGGGAAAACTTTTCAATAAAAAGATTTCCTATGACGACTATTACAAAATGCGGAACGTGGCCAGGGACTACGCCATAAAATCTTTCGGCAATAACGTCCCTGAAGAATTCATAAACCAGATGGCCTGGAGCCGCATAATACTGATTGAAGAGGCGAATAGAGAAAAACTGGCCGTAACTGACCGGGAAGTCGTAGAAAAAATAGCTTCGTTCCCTGCGTTCCAGAGAAACGGTTCTTTTGACAAAAAGCTTTACAAATCAATGCTGCAGGACACAGCCAGGTCATTTGAGGAAAAGTTGAGAGATGATCTTTTGATATCAGGACTGAAAGACAAAATCACGTCCGGCATTATGGTGAGCGAAGAAGATGTTAAAAATGAATATAAGAAAAAGTTTGAAAAAATAAAATCATCTTACGCGCTTATCCCTTTCAGCGGCTCTGAAAAAGATGTCCAATATATCGATTCCGCGCTTTTAGATTTTTATGAAAAAAATAAAGCCGCTTTTAAAAAAGGGGAGGAGGTCAATATAAAATACTTGGAAATCCCGCTTTCCAACACAAGCGCGGAAGAGCTTGCTTATAAAGTTTTAGACCAGGCGAACTTAAAAAAGAATCTGGAAGAACCCGCAAAGGCTAATTCGCTGGAAATAAAAGAAACTGGTTTTTTCTCGGCTAACGAAGAAATACCGGGCATAGGGTGGTCTTACGAGTTTATAAAAGCGAGCTTTGAACTGGAAAAAAATCAGATAAATAACATGCTTGTAAAAACAGAAAAAGGGTTCTACGTCATACAATTGAAAGAAAAAAAAGATCCTTATATCCCCGATTACGCAAAAGTCAAAGACGACGTTAAAAAGGCTTTCATAAAAGAAGGGTCCGTTAAAATATCCGGGGAAAAAGCAGAAAAAATATACGCGGATACGAACAGCAGGCTTAAAGCCAATGAAAAACTTGAAGACGTCATGAAAGAACACGGCCTTCAGTTAAAACAAACTGAATTTATCGGCAGGGATGGTTACGTGCCTGAAATAGGGCCTGCCAGGGAATTTGTAGATACGGCGTTTTCCGTAATGATAGGCGGTATATCAAAACCTTTAAAAGTTCTTCAGGGCTGGGCCATAATAGCGCCCCTTGAAATTAAGCCAATAGAAGAAGTGAAATTCATCGAAGAAAAAGATAAATTCAAAGAAAATATTTTGGCGGGTAAAAAAGAAGAGGAGTTCAACAGATGGTTTCAGGATTTACAAAAAAGGGCCGGTTTTATCAGTTATATTGAAAAACAATAACCACTTTCGGCTGCGGATTATTTATCGTGGCTCAGCAGGTCTTTCAGTTCTTTCATGAATTGATTAATGTCTTTAAACTGCCTGTATACTGAGGCAAATCTCACGTAGGCAACCTCATCAAGCTTATACAAAAGCTCCATCAATAATTCTCCCACCTCTCTGGATGGAACCTCTTTTTCAAACTTACTCTGAAGCGTATATTCAATCTTATCGGCCAGCGCCTCAAGCTGTTCTGTGCTTATGGGCCTTTTTTCGCATGCCTTGGTAGCTCCAATTAATATTTTTTTTCTGTCAAACGGTTCGCGGCGCCCGTCTTTTTTTATAACCATCAAGGTTGTTTCTTCTATGTTCTCATACGTTGTAAAGCGCCGCTGACAATTAAGGCATTCTCTCCGCCTTCTTATTGAACGGCCTTCTTCGCTGGCCCTGGAATCAATAACCTTGTCTTCGTCGTGTCCGCAGAATGGGCATTTCATAAATGCTCCTTTTTTAGATTTTATTTAATTCAGTATAAAGCGGGAATTTTTTTATTAACCTTGCCGTGTCTTTCGCGCATTTTTCTAACTTGCCTTCGTCCTGCCTGTATTTAATCGCGCTATCGATTATCTCCGCTATCTTTTCCATGTCCTTTTCTTTCATGCCCCTCGTGGTAACAGCGGGCGTGCCAAGCCTTATGCCGCTTGTCAGGAATGAAGAATTTTTATCAAAAGGTATGAGATTTTTATTAACCGTTATATGAATCTTGTCCAGGATCTCGCTCGCGGCCTTCCCCGTGATATTTTTTGAAGTCAGGTCCACCAGAAATAAATGGTTATCTGTCCCTCCTGAAACTATCCTGTAGCCTGATCTATCCAACGCCCTCGCCATCGATTTAGCATTTTTTATAATCTGCCTCTGATATTTTTTAAATTCTTCGGTCTCTGCCTCTTTAAGCGCTACTGCTTTAGCGGCTATTATGTGCATCAGAGGCCCTCCCTGCTCCCCGGGAAAAACCTCCATATCTATTTTTTTAGCAAATTCCTGCTTGCAGAGTATCATGCCGCCGCGCGGCCCTCTCAATGTCTTGTGAGTAGTAGTGCTGACCACGTGAGCGTGTTCAACCGGATTAGGGTGCAGGCCTGCCGCCACAAGTCCGGCTATGTGAGCCATGTCTACGAAAAGATACGCCCCGACTTCATCCGCTATCTTTCTGAATCTTTTGAAATCTATCACGCGCGAATAACTAGACGCGCCGGCGAGTATCATTCTTGGTTTATGCTTTTTTGACAGGGCCTCTATCTCATCATAATCCAGCATCTCCGTATCCTTATTGAGGCCGTATGAAATCACATTAAAAAATTTTCCTGAAAAATTATGCTTGAGCCCATGAGTGAGATGCCCTCCCGAGGCAATGTCCATTGCCAGCACCGTATCGCCCGGTTGAAGCAAGGCAAAATATACAGCCATGTTCGCCTGGCTTCCGGAATGCGGCTGTACATTTACGTGCTCAGCGCCGAATATCTTCTTGGCCCTTTCTATAGCGAGGCTCTCAGCGCCATCCACGCATTCGCATCCGCCATACCATCTTTTTGAAGGATACCCTTCCGCGTATTTATTCGTCAACACGCTCCCTGCGGCTTCCAGAATAGCAATGCTGGTAAAATTCTCGCTGGCGATCAGCTCTATATTATTCTGCTGGCGCTCAAGTTCCCTGCGTATTACGTTGTAAATTTCAGGATCAACTTTTTTTAACGCGTTCATATTCCAAGCCCTCTATTTCTTTGATCTGGCGCACCCTCCTGGCATGCCTGGCGCCAAGATGCCTTGCGGCAAACCACGCCTCTAATATATTTTTTGCCTTTTTTAAAGTAACTACATTTGCCGCGAACACAAGAATGTTGCTATTATTATGCTCTCTGCTTGAACGGGCAATATCCGGCCTGTCGCATAACGCGGCCCTTACGCCCCTGACTTTATTCGCAACCATTGACATACCTATGCCTGTTTTACAGATAAGCACCCCTCTTGGATAAACCTTGGCTGCAACCAGTTTTGCCACCTCGTAACCTATTACAGGATAATCGCAGCTTGCTTCTGAAAAAGCGCCCATGTCTTTCACCGCGTGGCCCTTTGATTTCAGAAATCTTACAAGCGATTCTTTTAATTTAAATCCGCCGTGGTCCGCTCCAATCACTATCCTCATCCTTCGACTCCTTTCAGTCGCTTGGTTCGACGTTACTCACCATAGCTTCGAACCATACTGAGCAAAGTCGAAGCACAGGATGACCCTGAGCCCCTCGACTTCGCTCGGGATGACTCAGATAGTGGTGAGCCTGTCGAACCACCTGTCGAACGGGTCATCTATTTTTCTCCTCTTTAAATATCTCTAGAAATATGTTTTCAACCTCTTGTTTTATGACACCCAGGACATTCTTGTATTCTTCGACAGATTTTCCTATCGGGTCAAGTATATCCGCGCCTTCTTTAAGAAGCCTCACTTTATCTTTAATTTCAGGCATCATGTTTATGATAACATCTTTATGGAATTTTTCCATCACAAATATAATGTCTGATCTTTTTAAAATATCCTTATTGATATTTTCCCCTCTATGGCCTGAGACGTCTATGCCTTCTTCTTTTAATACGGAAACAGTGTTAGGCGCCGCCCCTATGCCCGCAAATGTCGAAGTCCCGGCGGAATCAACCCGCACTTTATCGGAAATGCCTGATTCTTTTATTAATTTTTCCATCAATGCCTTTGCCATCACGCTCCTGCAGCTATTCCCGGTGCAAACAAAAAGAAAGGTATAGTCTGTCAAAGCATCCTTCGCGGGCAGGGCCCCTTCTCTCAATATCTTGAAAGGCTTCTCTGTCACGTCCATGACAGTAGATTCTATGCCTATTTTCGTCCTCCCGCCGTCCAGTATTATATCCACATGGCCGTCCATCTCTGCCAGGGCCTCTTCGGCGGAAACAGGCGCTTTATTGCCTGACATGTTAGCGCTCGGCGCAGCAACAGGCACGCCCGCCTTTTTTATCAATAAAAACGCTATCTTATTATCAGGCATGCGGAGTCCGATTTTCTCTTTGTTATTATTGAATGCCACCAGTGTAAGCGGCCCGGGCCAAAATCTTTTAGCAACCCTTTTCGCGTCATTTGAAAGCGCAATGCCTAATTGCTTTAATGAATCAAAATCCGCTATGTGGACGCTGAATGGTTTATCCTTAGGCCTTTTCTTTATTTCGTGGAGTTTAGTCATAGTATCATGGTTTAGCATATTGACAGCTATCCCGTATACGGTCTCAGTAGGAAACACCACCAGCCCCCCATTTCTCAAAACCGTGGCTGCCTCATCGAGAAAAGCCTCTTCTGGAAAATCAGGATTCAGTTTTATAACCTTGGTTTTCATTATTAACTTCTCGACTCGGCCTTCGGCCTCGCTCGAAGAATATTGTTCGAGTCGAGAACTCATATCACCTAAATGTTTTTAATATTCTTATTGCAAATATAGCTGCGTTTTTAGCGCCTGCCTTGCCTATTGCCATGCACGCGACAGGCACTCCCCCTGGCATCTGGACTGTAGATAAAAGCGAATCCATCCCCTTTAATGACTTAGTTTCTATCGGCACGCCTATAACCGGCAGGACAGTGTGAGAACTCACAACTCCTGCCAGGGCCGCGGCCATCCCTGCCCCGCATATTAAAATCTTTACGCCTCTTTTTTCCGCGCCTTTCGCGTATTTACGCACTTCGTCCGGATTCCTGTGCGCTGAAAGCATGTTTATCTCATAAGGAATTTTATTTTCTTTCAATATCTTTTCCGTCTCAGCCATTGTTTCGGCATCGGAAGCGCTTCCCATCAATATCCCTACCAAAATTTTCTTTCCTTTAATCATACTGCCTCCCCAATAAGTTGACACTCTGACAATGTCAGAGTGTCAACTTACCCTTTTGATTGCCATGTCGCCAATATCTTTTCTATACTGCATGCCTTCGAATTTTATTTTTTCAACAGCCTTATACGCATTGACCTTTGCTGATTTTATATCCTTGCCAAGGCTCGTCACCCCAAGCACCCTGCCGCCGTCCGTAAAAATCTTTCCGTTCTCATCCTTTGTGCCGGCGTGAAATACAATTATGTCTTTTATCTCTCCGGCTTCTTTAAGCCCTATGACTTCTTTATTCTTTTCATATTTATCAGGATATCCTCTCGAAGCGCAGACTACAGAAAGACATGCCTCTTTTTTCCATTTAATATCAATTTTATCAAGAGTCCCTTTTATGCAGGCTAACATTATATCCGCTAAATCTGAATCCAGGCGCGGCAATATCGCCTGAGTTTCAGGGTCGCCGAACCTTACATTAAATTCCAGAACCATCGGCCTGTTTTTAGTCATCATCAAACCCGCGTATAAGACACCTTTATATACCCTGCCTTCTTCCCTGAACCCGTCTATTAAAGGCCTGAAAACATTTTTCATGACGTCATCCATGACGCTTTTAGAAACAACCGGCGCGGGAGAATAAGCCCCCATGCCGCCTGTATTCGGGCCAATATCATTGTCAAAAATTCTTTTATGGTCCTGAGCGGATTCCATAGGCACTATTGTTTTCCCGTCCGTAAAAACGAGCACGGACGCCTCTTCGCCTTCCAGGCAGTCTTCCAGAATAAGCGTATCTCCGCTCTTGCCAAAGGCCTTCTCAACCATGATGGAATCTATTGCCCGCTCTCCTTCTTTAATTGTCTTTGGTATTATCACGCCTTTGCCTGCCGCAAGGCCGTCCGCTTTTATCACGATAGGTATGCCTTTTTCATTTAAATATTTTTTTGCATCGTCCGGGTTATCAAAAACCTTAAATCCCGCTGTGGCGAGCTTGAATTTTTTCATTAAGTTTTTAGAAAAAACTTTGCTTCCTTCCAGCATCGCGCCGTCTTTAGAAGGGCCAAACGCCTTCAAGCCGTTTTGATTGAAAACATCCGCGATGCCTTTTACTAAAGGCCCTTCCGGCCCGACTACGGTTAAATCTATTTTATTATCTTTTGCGAAATCTAAAAGTTTAGGTATGTCGCCCGCCTTTATATCAACCAATTCCGCGATCTTTTTTATGCCGCCGTTCCCCGGAGCGCAGAAAATCTTCTCCACTTTTTTACTCTGGGCTAATTTCCATATTATAGCGTGCTCCCTTCCTCCGGAGCCAATTACTAAGATTTTCATAATCACCTTGACAACATAGGGGACGGTCAGTGACCGTCCCCTGCACTACATTTATATTATAACCTCCCCGTTGCCTTTTATGATCTCCCCGATAGTCCATGATTTCAATTTAAATCTCTTGATTACATCATGCGCCTTTTTGACATCAGCCTTACCCACCACTATCACCATGCCTATCCCCATGTTAAACGTCCGATACATCTCACTGCCGCTTATCTTTGCCCTTTTCTGGATGACCTTGAATATCTCAGGGGGCGCCCAGAGCTCTTTGTATATTAAAATAGACTTATCGCGAGGCACGACTCTCGGGATATTATCGTAAAAACCTCCGCCTGTGATATGCGCTGCGGATTTCACCTTTACCTTCTCCATTAATTTTAAGATCATCTTCACGTAAATGGTTGTGGGGGTCAAAAGGATTTTCCCGAATTTGCCTTTTAATTCGCTCTTGGTAAATAACTGCCTTATCAGGCTGAAACCGTTTGAATGAGGCCCGCTCGAACCTATTCCTATTACTACGTCGCCGGCATTTACGGATTTTCCGTCTATTATCCTGTCCTTTTCAACTATGCCGACGCAAAATCCTGCCAGGTCATATTCCCCGCCTTTATACATGCCTGGCATCTCTGCGGTCTCTCCTCCGACAAGAGCGCACCCTGCCTGCTTGCAGCCTGTTACAATGCCTTTAATTATATCAATCGCTTTTTTGTTATTCAGCCTGCCTGTCGCAAAATAATCCAGGAACAAAAGCGGTTCCGCGCCTGTAACAACCACATCATTTACAGACATTGCCACAAGGTCTATGCCTATTGTATCGTGCTTATTCACAGCATCGGCTACTTTTAATTTCGTGCCCACTCCATCAGTGGAGGATACAAGTATGGGCTCTTTGTATTTTTTCGGGATGCTCGTAAGAGCGCTGAAACCGCCTATATCACAGATCACTTCCTTGCGCCTCGTAAAGCCTGCCATGCGTCCGATGTCTTTTACAAGATCATTCGCCCTGTCTATGTGGACACCTGATTTTTTATAATCAATCATAACTTCTCCTTTACATAATCCACACCATTTTTAAAAATCGCTAACCCATCTCCGAATTCTTTTAAGCCTTCGCGTGTCCATCTGGGATGCTGCGTCCCGAGGGTATATCTCTCAGGGTGGGGCATCATGCCCATGACTCTCCCTGTAACATCGCATATGCCGGCAATATCATCTATAGAACCATTCGGGTTATCAATATACTTAAATACAATCTGCCCGGTTTTTCTTAACTGATTTAAAATACTATTATCTCTTGGTATAAATTTTCCTTCTCCATGCGCGATCGGAAGCTCTATTGTTTCTTTCAAACCTTTTGTCCAAACGCATGTCTCCTGAGGCTCTAATTCAACCCATTTATCAATAAAGCTTCCAGAATCGTTAAAACTAAGAGTGGCTTCCACAGCGCCGCTATTCAAACCCGGCAGAATCCCGGCTTTCACAAGCACCTGAAAACCATTACATATCCCTATGACAAGCTTCCCGCTGTTTATAAAACCTTTGATATCTTCGTTAAGTTTATATTTAATTTCATTTGCCAAAATCTTACCTGACGCAATATCGTCTCCATACGTAAATCCTCCAGGTATGGCGAGTATCTGGTAATCTTTTAAAAATTTCTCGTTCCTGGCCAGCTCATTTATATGCACAAGCTCGGGTTCTCCGCCTGCCATCTTAAACGCAGACGCGGTTTCTTTATCGCAATTTGTCCCTGCGGTCCTTAAAATTATAACCCTTGGTTTTTTCACCCAGCCCTTCCTTCCTGCTACATATCCCGCCCTTTCTACTTTAAGATATTATTTTCCAGCAGAAAAGGCGGGGTTCATATATTACCAGCGGAGCGGCTTCTGCCATGCCTCTTTTAACTTATCTATTCCAACGTCAATTATTTTCTTCCCTCCGGCTCCATAGACCCTGAGGGCTTTTTTGCCTGAGACCTCTCCTATCAATCCGATCGATATGCCTTTCATTAAATCTTCGAAAACTTTCTTATCTGTTTTTCTAATTTCAGCTATAAACCTAGTATTGGACTCTGAAAATAAAACGACCCTGTCTTTTTTAATTTCGCAAGGCGCATCTCTGAGTTCCGCGTCCACTCCAAGCCCTCCGCTAAACGCCATCTCAGCCAATGCCGCAGCCATGCCGCCCTCTGATAAGTCATGGCAGGCCCTTAACAGGCCGAGTTTAGACGTCTCGCTCAGCCTGTTAAAAATTTTCAGGCCTTCTTTAGCATCTACGGCCGGCGCGTTATTTCCCACGCAATTATTTATAAGATTATAATGCGATCCTCCCATTTCATTTTTTGTTTCGCCTATAATGTATATGAGATCCCCTTTTTCTTTCAAGTCCATGGTAACTGCCTTTGTTACATCATTCATCACTGATATCGCGGAAATTAAAAGCGTGCCGGGTATCGCTATGGATTCTCCGTGCACCGAATATTCGTTATTCAGGCTGTCTTTACCGGAAATAAACGGAACTCCGTACGCCTTCGCGATATCATAACAGCCGAAACTTGCCCTTACTAAAGAGCCCATCCTGTCAGGCTTGTCGGTATTACCCCAGCAAAAATTATCCAGAAGCGCGGTTTTCTTCAAAGACCCGCCCACCGCTATTACCTGGCGCAGCGCCTCATCTATGCAGGAACCTGCCATCCGGTATGGGTCTATAAAACCAAACCTGGGATTTATGCCGTTTGAAATTATAATGCCTTTTTTGGAATCAAACTTCGGCCTTATTATGCTCGCGTCTCCGGGCCCGTCGTTTTTTATGCCCACCAGAGGCTTCAAAACGCTTTGGCCCTGGACCTCATGGTCATACTGCCTTATAATCCATTCTTTACTGCAAACGTTCCAGCTTGAAAGAATCCTCAATAAATCCCTGGTAAAATTTTCTTTGCCTTTATTTTCGCTTTCTTTGTAGCCAGGCCTGGACCATACCGCCTTTCTCTTAAACCTTGGGATCCCATTATGCAAAAATTCCATGTCCAGATCGCACACCACGTTTCCGTTATATCTTAATTTGAGCCTCTTATTTGAAGTAAAGCATCCTATTACAACAGCTTCGACATCTTCTTTTTTAAAAATGCTCATTAATTCTTTCAGGGTTTCTCTTGGGACCGAAAGAACCATCCTTTCCTGAGCCTCTGATATCCAGATCTCGGTATAACTCAGCCCGCGGTATTTAAGAAGGGCTTTTTCCAGATCAACCTCCGCGCCAAGATAGCGCCCCATTTCCCCTACAGCGCTTGAAAAACCTCCTGCGCCGCAGTCAGTTATAGCCGTATATAGGTTTTTATCGCGCGCCTTTAAAAGAGTATCTGTAAGTTTTTTTTCTGTAATCGGATTTCCTATCTGGACCGCTCCGCTTGACACAGTCCCGGATTCGTGGGTGAGCTCTCCTGAAGAAAACGTGGCACCGTGGATTCCGTCTCTCCCTGTCCTGCCACCAGCCGCAACAATCAAATCCCCGCATCGGCTGGCCTTGAATGATTTATCTTTAGGCATTATGCCGACTGTGCCGCAATACACCAGAGGATTTCCTATATAAAGCTCGTCAAAAAGCACTGCCCCGTTCGCGGTGGGTATACCCATGCGATTGCCATAATCTCTTACCCCCCTCACAACGCCTTTCATTATGCGTTTTGGATGCATCATGCCTTTGGGGACTTTTTTATGGGCTGTGTCAGGCGGGCCAAAACAAAATATATCCGTATTCATGATAGGCTTCGCGGCCAGCCCGACTCCAAGTATATCCCTTATGACCCCTCCTATGCCCGTGCCTGAGCCTCCGTAAGGCTCAAGCGCGGAAGGATGATTATGCGTCTCCACCTTAAAACAGACATTGTCGTCTTCGTCAAACCTGATAACACCGGCGTTATCCTTGAAAACCGACACGCACCACGGTTTTTTTAATTCATTTGTAACCTTCATTATCGTATTTTTAAGGAGGTTATCTATTATCTTTGTTTTTCCTTCTTCTTTATATTCTATAATTCCGCGGAATGTCTTGTGGCCGCAATGCTCTGACCATGTCTGGGCAATTGTCTCAAGCTCGCAATCAGTGGGATTTCTGCCTAATTTTTTAAAATATTTCTTTATCTCCTGCATTTCCTTCAGATTCAAAAATAGCTGGCCGTCTTTACTTATCTTCATCAGCCTCTTATCATCAGCGCCCAGCATGTCTATCGTTATCAACTTAAATTTATAGCTATTACTATGTTCTTTGCTCTTTGCGCCCCGCTCTTTTACTGCATGCTGTATCACTTTATTATAAAGCAGCTTTTCGCATATATTCTTAAAATCCCCTTCTGTTATCTTCCCTTCTATAAAATATTTTCTTTCTGTCCTGAGAGATTTTACTCCATAGATCCCCATGTCTCTTATTGCTTTTCTCGCGCTTTCTTCCACGGGATCCATGACGCCGGGATTATACGCAATTTCTACTACTCGTCGTTCGCTGTTCGCCCCTCGGCTTCGCTCGGGACTTCCTTTGGTCGCCGTTCGTCGTTCGTTACCTAATATATAACTTTCTGTAATAGGATCAGCCAGCAATTCTCCGGCTATCCTTTCAATATCAGGCCGGGCGATATCTCCGGAAATAATAAAGACCTGGCTAACGTTGACTTTCTTAACGCCCTTTATGCCCAGATCCTGGATATCTTTTTTGATCCCGTTTCCTAAAGGATCAAAAACACCTTTTCTATTTCTTATCTCTATCTTCCATTCCACGTTATATTCCTTGATATGATGGTACCGGAAACTACGTCTTTATTCTTTTGAGGACTTCCTGGTAGGCTTCCTCAATCCTTCCTAAATCCCGCCTGAAACGGTCCTTGTCCAGTTTCTCATTGGAAATCTTATCCCACAACCTGCACGTATCAGGAGAAATCTCGTCTCCCAGCAGTATCCTTCCTTTATGCCTTCCGAATTCCAGTTTAAAATCAACCAATTTCAGATTTACCTTGTTAAAGAAATCCTTCATGATCTGGTTCACGCTGAACGAATAATCTTTTATCCTTTTCATTTCCTGGGGAGTGGCAAGTTTAAGGATTTCTATGTGATAATCGTTTATCAACGGGTCGTGCAGACTGTCGTTTTTATAATGATATTCCAGGACAGGCGTTTTCAGGACAATGCCTTCTTCTATCCCAAGCATTTTCGAAAGCCCGCCTGCGGATATGTTTCTTATGGTCACCTCTACCATGACTATCTTCAATCTTTTAACA
>PEUD01000030.1 GCA_002780805.1 Candidatus Omnitrophica bacterium CG02_land_8_20_14_3_00__42_8
TAGAGATACATACTATAGAACATCTGATGGCTGCGCTGTGGGCGCTTGGCATAGATAATCTTATTATAGAAATAGATGGGTCTGAACTCCCGGGCCTTGACGGGAGTGCCATGGGTTTCATAGATATATTGAAAAAGGTCGGCATTGAAGGCCAGGGTATTACCAAGAAGGTGTATCAGGTAAGGTCGCCTCTATGGGTTGAGCAGGATGGGGCCATGATAATGGTTTTACCTGACGACAATTTCAGAGTGTCTTATACGCTGAATTATGAGCACCATCTTTTAAAAGCCCAATACATATCGTTTACCGTAGATGAAAATACGTTTACAAAAGAGATTGCAAGCGCCAGGACTTTCTGCCTGGAAAAAGAGGTGAACGAGCTGAGGAAAAAGGGCCTGGGGAAAGGCGCTAATTACGACAATACCGTTGTAGTGGGAGAGGGCGGAGTTATAGATAATAAACTCAGGTTTGACGATGAATTTGCCAGGCATAAGATACTGGATCTTATGGGAGATTTGTATCTTCTCGGTTACAGCATAAAAGGCCATATTGTCGCGATACGCAGCGGCCATCCTCTGAACGTTAATTTGGTTGAAAAAATAAATAACCAGAGAGAAAAACTTCAGGCAGGCGGCATGAAGGCAGTTTATGTTGAAACAAGCGGACACACCCTGGATGCCATAGACATACAAAAGATACTTCCGCACAGGTATCCGTTTCTGTTAGTGGATAAAATAATCGAGATAGAGCCTGATAAAAAAGCGGTCGGCATAAAAAATGTTACAATGAATGAGCAGTTTTTTACAGGGCATTTTCCAGGCAGGCCTGTCATGCCCGGGGTTTTGATTGTAGAGGCAATGGCGCAGACGGCGGGGGTATTACTGCTGAATAAAAAAGAGAATATAGGTAAATATGCGTATTTCATGAGCCTGGATAATGTAAAATTTAGAAAGACAGTGGTCCCGGGCGACCAGATGCGCCTGGAAGTAGAGGTTGTGAAACTCAGATCTAAGACAGGGCAAGTGCACACAAAGGCGCTTGTGGACGGCTCGGTTGTAAGCGAAGCGGATCTGATGTTTGCTCTTGTAGACGCTTGATGTATGAACAAGATTCATCCGACAGCAATTGTGGACAAAAAGGCAAAACTGGCCGACGATATAGAAGTCGGCCCTTATACTATTATAGGCCCTGATGCGGAGATAGCGAAAGGTGCTGTTATAGGCAGCCGCGTTACAATAGATGGGTATACTGCCATAGGAGAAAGAACCCGCATATTTACAGGCGCTGTTATAGGCAGCCCGCCGCAGGATTTGAAATATAAGGGCCAAAAGACCTTTCTTAAAATAGGCAAAGATAACATTATAAGAGAATACGTTACGATGAATCCGGGCACAAGAGAAGGGGCCAGTACTTCTATAGGCGACGGAAATCTTTTTATGGCATATTCGCACGTTGCGCATGACTGCAGGATAGGCAATGGATGTATCATTGCAAATCTCGGAACTTTCGCCGGCCATGTTACGCTGGAAGACAGGGTTGTAATAGGAGGCCTTGCGGCAGTGCACCAGTTTGTAAGAGTCGGCAGGATGGCCATAGTAGGAGGATGTTCAAAGGTCGTGCAGGATATCCCTCCTTTTTCTACCTGCGATGGAAATCCGGCGAGGGTGTACGGATTAAATCTGGTAGGCGTAAAAAGGGCAGGCATGTCAGGGAAGGCCCAGGCCGAATTAAAAAAGGCGTTTAGAATTTTGTTTCATTCCGGCCTTGTTTTAAAACACAGCACAGGGAAGGTAAAAGAAGAAGTCGAGCTTATTGAAGAAGTAAAATATCTTTTAAATTTTCTTAAAGGCTCAAAAAGAGGGATTTCCAGAGGCAGCAAATAAAACCAGATAAGTTGACACTCTGACATTGTCAGAGTGTCAACTTATGAGCGGAAAAGATGATCGGTAAGATTGGGCTCATAGCGGGTAATGGAAGATTTCCTATTATATTCGCCCAGAGCGCCAGAAAAAAAGGTATCGAAGTAGTCGCGATAGGCATAAACGAAGAGACATCAAAAGAGCTCGAGAAATTTGTAAATAAGATATACTGGCTTGGCGTAGGAGAACTTGAGAAATTGCTGAAAATTCTCAGGGAAGAAAATATTCGATCCGTTGTAATGGCAGGCCAGGTAAGGCATAAACTGCTTTTCGATAAGGATATAAAGATTGACCAGAAGATGCAGTTTCTCCTGGGGAACTTAAGAAACAAAAAAACAGATTCTATAATAGGGGCTGTCGCAAGGCTCCTGGAGTTTAAAGGAATAAAAGTCTTAAGTTCAATAATTTTTTTATCAGACTGCCTTCCTAAAAAAGGCGTTCTTACTAAATTATTGCCTGATGAAAGGGTTTTAAAGGATATAGAATTTGGAAGGAAGATTGCCAAGGCTATCGCAGGCCTGGATATTGGGCAGTCTGTTGTAGTAAAAGACAAGGTTGTCCTGGCAGTGGAATCAATAGAAGGGACTGACGAGGCAATCAGAAGAGCTGCTAAATACGGCAGGGAAGGTATTGTTGTTATAAAAGTGACAAAGCCCGGGCAGGACATGCGGTTCGACGTGCCTGTCGTAGGGCCTGATACCATAAGACTCCTGCAGGAAGTAAAGGCAGGCTGTCTCGCGATAGAGGCAAGGAAGACGCTTATAATAGACAAGCCTGAAACATTAAGGCTTGCAGACGAGGCAGGGGTAGTGATAGTAGCAGTTTGAATTCTCGATTCGTCCGCTTAAGCGGACTTGTTCGAATACTAATATTGTTCGAGCGAACGAAGTGAGTCGAGAACAGTAAAAAAAGAATATGGCGAAAAAAATCAAAAAACCATCCAAATCCAACGATACCATCGAGGCCATTTCTAAAATCAGCAAAGCCATCTCAAGCGATTTGTATCTAGAGGATATATTGAAACTTATAGTGACAGTAACGGCAGAGGTATGAATTCCAGGATTTGTTCGTTGATGCTCCTGGATGAAAAGAAACAAAACCTGGATATAAGGGCTACGCAGAGTATAAGCGAGGCGTATATAAATAAAAAGCCATTGGCTAAAGGCGAGGGTGTCGCGTGGAAAGCGGTGCTTGGGAATAAGCCGGTAGTTATATCGGATGTTACAAAAGAGCCCGAATATAAATATAAGGATATAGCTAAAAAAGAAGGCCTTGTGTCTTTATTATGCGTGCCCCTTACGGTCAGAGGGAAGGTTATAGGCGTATTGAACTGCTATGCGTCCACGCATCATAAATTCACGCCTACGGAAATAAATGTGCTGACAAGCGTGGCAAACCAGGCCGCGATCGCGATAGAGAATACAGAGCTGATAGTAAAGACAAAAGTCATACAGGAAGAACTTGAAACGAGAAAAGCGGTGGAAAGGGCAAAAGGCATTTTGATGAAACAGGAGGCCCTAACAGAAGAAGATGCCTTTAGGAGGATTCAAAAATACAGTATGGACCGCAGGAAGCCCATGAAAGAAGTTGCTGAGGCAATTATTGTGGCGCATGAAATGAAATAAATTAGAGGCAAAAGCCGAGAACAGGCAGGTTTTAACCTGCCTGTTTATGAAGGCCTTTGCGGCAATATTGTAGGGCAGACTTTAGTCTGCCAAGAAAGTTAATGCAATGAAATCCAATTACGAAAATTTACAAAAAAATATTCGCAATTTAAAAACCCCGGCAATCGAAGTCTGGAAAAACCAGTATTCTGATAAAGAATATACAATAACCCTGGAAAACCCAGAATTTACATGCGTATGCCCAAAAACAGGCTTGCCTGATTTTGCGAATGTTACTATTCAATATAAACCTGCCAAATTTTGTGTGGAATTAAAGTCTTTCAAAATGTACACACTTTTTTATAGAGATATAGGCATCTTCCATGAACATGTGACAAATAAAATCCTGGAAGATTTTGTAAAAGCCTGCAAACCAAGGTGGGCTTATATTAAAGGAGAATTCAATACGCGAGGCGGTATTCAGACGACGGTTACCCTGGAGTATAAAAGGAGGAAATAATGGCAAAGATGACAAATAAAGATATTTTGAAAGTAGTCAAAGAAAAAAATGTGAAGTTCATACGTTTATGGTTTACAGATGTCCTGGGTTTCTTAAAAGGTTTTGCTATTACTCCTTCTGAATTAGAAGGCGCCTTAGAAGAAGGCATGGGGTTTGACGGATCTTCTATAGAAGGTTTCGCCCGCATAGAAGAATCAGATATGATTGCCAGGCCTGATCCTGATACATTTGCAATTTTACCATGGCGTTCAGGAGAGGATTATAGTGTTGCCAGAATGTTTTGCGATGTGTATGAACCAAGCGGAAAGCCTTTCGAAGGGGATCCCAGGTTTGTTTTAAAACGCAATTTAGCCAAAGCAAAAGAATTGGGGTTTACCTATAACGTAGGCCCGGAACTTGAGTATTTTTATTTTGCCAATTCAAAGAAACCTGAGCCTTTGGATAACGGCGGGTATTTTGATTTAGTGCCTTTAGATGTGGCGCAGGATTTGAGGCGCGATACGATATTTACCTTGCAGGCATTGGGCATAAATGTTGAATACAGCCATCATGAAGTTGCTCCGAGCCAGCATGAGATAGATTTGCGTTATACGGATGCCTTAACAATGGCTGACAATGTGATGACTTACAGGCTTGTTGTTAAAGAGGTTGCCAGACAGCACGGGGTATACGCTACATTTATGCCAAAGCCTATTTTCGGAATAAACGGCTCCGGCATGCACGTGCACCAGTCGTTATTTAAAGGAGGTAAAAACGCATTTTTTGAAAAAGGCAGGAAGTATTATTTATCCAATACAGGAAAGGCCTATACAGCGGGCATTTTAAAGCACGCGCCTGAGATTACCGCGATTACAAGCCAGTGGGTTAATTCCTATAAGAGGCTGGTGCCTGATTATGAAGCGCCTGTTTATATATGCTGGGCGCAGATGAACCGTTCAGCGCTTGTAAGGATTCCCATGTATAAGCCCGGAAAAGAAAAAGCAACGCGCATTGAATACCGCTCTCCGGATCCAAGCTGTAACCCCTATCTGGCATTCTCTGTAATGCTCGCGGCAGGGTTAGAAGGCATAAATAAAAAATATAAATTAGCAGAACCTGCCAATGACAATATTTACCACATGAGTGAAGAAGAGAAAGAAAAAGCAGGCATAAGGTCTTTGCCCGAGGATTTACTGGAAGCGATCAAAATAGCGGAAAAAAGCAAGCTCATAAAAGAATGCATAGGCGACAAAGTTTTTGAATATTTCATCCGCAATAAAAAGATGGAATGGAACGAATACAAGGCCCAGGTCAGCCAGTATGAGATAGAAAAATATCTGTCGATATTGTAAAATTGTTCATAGTGTAAGGGACGGTTTAAAACCGTCC
>PEUD01000112.1:0-6062 GCA_002780805.1 Candidatus Omnitrophica bacterium CG02_land_8_20_14_3_00__42_8
AAGCCCCACCAAAGGATTGTCGTATGCGACATAAGGCGGCCGAGAGACGGAAAAACGATAGAAAAGTTAGGCTATTACGATCCATCCAGGAAGCAGGCCTTTATAAGCATAGATAAAGAAAGGGCCAAATTTTGGCTATCAAAAGGCGCTGCGCCCACTGAGATAGTGAAGAGTCTTTTCAAAAAACAGGGCGTGATTTAACTGTAAAATGCGAATAGATGTCCTGACAATATTCCCAAAGATGTTTGATGCGGTCATGGGAGAGTCTATTATAAAAAGGGCCAAAGAAAATAAAGTTGTTGAGATAAACATAGTAGACTTGAGGCTTTTTTCAAAAGACAAGCACAGAAAGGTGGACGATAAGCCTTTTGGCGGAGGCCCGGGCATGTTGATGAGTGCCGAGCCGTTTTTTGAAGCAGTCAATTATATAAGGAGAGAGACAAAAGATCTCAGGCTTAAGACAAGGGTAGCGCTTCTAAGCCCAAAAGGCAGGAGATTTAATCAGGCGTTTGCTCTGAAGTTGTCGAGATATGAACACATAGTGCTGTTGTGCGGCCATTATGAAGGTATAGACGAAAGGGTAGCAAGACATCTTGTGGATGATGAGATATCTATAGGAGATTTTGTTTTGACAGGCGGAGAATTGCCTGCCATGGTGATAATTGATGGTATTGTAAGGCTTTTACCGGGCGCTCTCGGAGACGAGAATTCCTGCAAGGATGAGTCATTTTCGGCAGGGGACGGCCGTGGCCGTCCTCTGCTAGAATATCCGCATTACACAAGGCCGGCTGATTATAGAGGCATGAAAGTTCCGGATGTGCTTTTGTCCGGGGACCATGAGAAGATAAAACAGTGGAGAAAAAAAGAGGCAGTGAAAATAACGAGAAAAAAAAGGCCTGATTTATTAAAGGAGGACACATGGACATTATTAGAGAGCTGGAAAAAGATTTCATGAAGAAGGAAATCACTGATTTCAAGGTAGGCGATACTGTCAGGGTGGCAGTCAGGATAGAAGAAGGCGATAAAACCAGGGTCCAGGCCTTTGAGGGCATCGTTATTGCCAGAAAAGGATCCGGCATAAAAGAGACCTTTACGGTAAGGCACATATCTTTCGGGGAAGGCGTCGAGAGAGTGTTTCAGCTGTATTCTCCGCACATAGACTCGATAAAAGTCGTTAAAAAAGGCAAGGTTAAAAGAGCAAGATTATATTATCTGAGGAAAAGAATTGGCAAACATACGACTATCAAGGAAGAAAGAGAAGCCGCTAAAGACCGGGCGAATGCTGAAGTGGGAACGGAAAGCGTTTCTTGAAGGTTCTTCTATAATAATAGGGGTTGATGAAGCAGGCAGGGGCCCTCTGGCAGGCCCGGTGGTTGCGGGGGCTGTGATTTTAAGCCGTTCTTTTGCGAAGAAATTCAATATACCCCGATACAAAGAAACCATAGATGATTCAAAAAAACTTAGGCCTGCTCAAAGAGAAAAGGCGTTCAAAGAAATATCGGCAAAGGCTGTTTTCGGCATAGGCATCAAAGACACCAAATACATAGATAAAGAGAATATACACATGGCGACGCTTGCGGCAATGAAGCAGGCAGTTAAAAAACTGATATGCGAATTTTGCCGTATTAGCAATAAAAAAGAAAGGGACATCAGAAAAGATGTCTGCGTTCTGGTAGACGGAATTTTCGGCGGGTTTCTCCCATACAAAACAATTCCGATTATAAAAGGCGATTCCAAGAGCCTTTCCATAGCAGCTGCGTCTATAGCGGCTAAGGTAACGCGCGACGCAATCATGGTCCGGTACGATAAAAAATATCCTCTTTACGGTTTTTCAAGGCACAAAGGATACGGCACGAAATTTCATTTGGAGGCTATTAAGCGGTATGGGCCATGTTTAATACACAGAAGGAGCTTCGCGCCTCTTAAAAAATGACATTCGCAAGGATTAAATCCGGAAAGAGCGGAGAAAAGCTGGCTGTTTCTTGTTTGCGCGGAGAAGGATATAAAATAATAGAAAGAAATTACAGGACAAAGCTCGGAGAAATAGATATAATAGCGGATTGTAAAGGCTGCACTTGTTTTGTAGAGGTCAGGGCTAAAAACTCGCCTGCATTCGGTTTACCTGAAGAGACAATTTTGAAAAAGAAACAGCGGCAAATTTCGAAAACAGCCTTAGCGTATATAAAGAAATTTAAACTGGAAGATAAAAGCTGCAGGTTTGACGTGGTTTGCATAGAGGGCGTTGATAGTCTCCGGCCGCAAGTAAGGCTCATAAAGAATGCATTTGATCTGGATAGCGCGTGGAGGTAAAAATGAAGAGTGTCCCAAGCGATCTCGAAATAGCCCAGGCTGCAAAACTTAAACCTATTGTTGAGATTGCAAAAAAGATAGGCATAAAAGAGGATGAGCTTGAATTATACGGAAGATATAAGGCCAAGATATCCCTTTCTATACTTGAACGTCTCAAAGATAAAACCTTTGGAAAATATATAGATGTAACAGCCATTACGCCGACGCCTTTAGGAGAAGGCAAGACAGTTACCACTATCGGTTTGAGTCTGGGGCTGCATAATCTCGGGAAAAAGGTAATTACCACATTGCGCCAGCCTTCAATGGGGCCTGTGTTCGGGATAAAAGGCGGGGCTGCCGGAGGAGGTTATTCCCAGGTCTTGCCGATGGAAGATATAAACCTTCATTTTACAGGCGATATACACGCTGTGGGTGCGGCAAATAATCTCCTGGCGGCATTTATCGACAACAGCATTTTAAAAGGCAACAAGCTCAATATAAATCCAGACACTGTTATTACGCGGCGAGTTATAGACATAAGCGACAGGGCCTTGCGGCAGATAAAAACCGGGCTGGGTGGAAAGGAAAACGGGATCCCGAGAGATACTGGTTTTGACATAACAGTTGCAAGCGAAGTGATGGCAATACTTGCGCTTTCAAGAGATCTTTTTGATTTGAGGAACCGCGTAGGAAAAATTATAACAGCCTTTACTTATGATGACTTGCCTGTTACAGCGGAGGACCTGAGATGCGCAGGCGCTATGACAGTCCTTTTAAAAGACGCCATCAAGCCTAACCTTATTCAGACTACGGAAAACACCCCCTGCATCATGCACGCCGGGCCTTTTGCGAATATCGCGCACGGTAACAATTCAATACTGGCTGATATAATAGCATTAAAACTATCGGATTACGTGGTGACCGAGAGCGGTTTTGGCGCGGACTGCGGCGCGGAAAAATTTATGGATATAAAATGCCGGATACAGGGCCTTAAACCGCCTGATGCCGTGGTGATAGTGTGCACAGTCAGGGCTCTTAAAATGCACGGAGGGGCGTTTAAGGTAGTGCCGGGCAAGAAAATAGATGAAGCGGCCTTAAAGAGAGAAGATGTGGAAGCCGTTAAAAAGGGTGCCTGTAATCTTGAAAAGCATATTGAGAATATAAAATTATTTGGCGTGCCCGTAGTAGTTGCGATAAACAGGTTTTTATATGATACGGATAAAGAGATTGCCGTAATAAAAGAAATAGCTGTAAAGGCAGGGGCAGAGGATGCTGTTTTGAGCGAGGCCTGGGAAAAAGGCGGCGAAGGCGGCGTAGCTTTAGCTAAAGCTGTAATAAAGATGTGCGAGAAAAAATCAGATTTCAGGTTTCTATACCCTCTGGATATGCCGATCAAAGAAAAGATAGAGATGATAGCAAAAAATATTTATGGCGCGAAAGATGTAAGTTATTCGCCGGAAGCTGAAAAAAAGATAGATAGCTATACAAAATTGGGCTATGATAAATTACCCATATGTATGGCAAAGACTCATTTATCGCTTTCGCACGACCCTGAGCTTAAAGCGAGGCCCAGGGATTTTACTCTGCCTATAAGAGATGTAAGGATTTCAGCAGGTGCGGGATTTTTATACCCCTTGTGCGGCGAGATGCGCACGATGCCGGGCCTGCCGTCCGTGCCGGCAGGCACTAAAGTCGATATTGATAAAGATGGGAAGGTAGTGGGGTTATTCTAATTGTCGATAAATTAGCAGCATAAGATGCTGCAACTACATATATGATGTAGCTGCAGAGCTTGCTCTGCCTCGTGGAATAAGAAATAACAACAGCAATGTACCTGCAGAAATCTATAAAGGAATATTTGGATGAACTTGCTGCTAGGCAGCCAACCCCGGGCGGCGGCAGCGCAGCCAGCTTGACCGGGGCATTAGGCACAGCGCTATTAGAGATGGTATGTAATTTTACTATTGGAAATAGAAAATATAAAGATATAGAAGAAATTACTATGTCTCATTTAACTGCTCTTAAAAAAATAAGAGAAGAATTTATGGCGCTAATAGACGAGGATGTAAAGGTATATGGCAGTATATGCAGCGCATTTAAAACAAAAGATGAAAAAATAATTAATAATGCCCTGAAACAAGGGTATTATATTTCTTTAAAAATGTGCGGATTGGCGAAAGCCGGAATGACGATCGCGTTAAACCTGGCAGAAAAATCAAACGTGAATTTAATAACAGATGCCGGGTGCGGGGCAGAACTTTTAAAAGCAGGTTTTGAGTCAGGCATATTCAATTCTGAAATAAACCTGAAAGGCATAAAGGATGCCTCTTTTGTAGAAAAAGAAAGGGCCATCCTTCGCGGCCTTAAAAAAGACATGACAGAACTGCATAAAAAAACTATTTCTAAAACCGGCGGAAGGATGGTATAGGCATGCCTGCTAAGCTGTTGGAAGGTAAAAGCGTTGCTTTAAAAATAAAAGAAAATATAAAGCTGGAGATCGAATTGCTGAAGAGTAAATACGGGGCCGGCCCTAAGCTTGTGAGCGTCTATGTAGGAGAAAATCCTGCCTCGGAAATTTACATTAAGTCCCAGGAGAAAACAGCAAAGGGCCTCGGCATAACTTACGAGCTGAAAAAAATAGACGCCGGCATTACGCAGGGAGATTTCATAAAGATTATCGATTCTCTGAACAAAGATAAATCAACGCATGGGATCATAGTCCAGATGCCTTTGCCTCAGCATATAGACGCAAAGCTTATATCCAGATACATAACTCCTTTAAAAGACATAGAGGCAGTCCATCCCGAGAACATGGGAGAGATTGTTTTTGGCAAGGCAAAGATTTTGCCGTGCACTGCGGCTGCCTGCATGGAATTATTGAATTCCATAGATTCGCTTGAATTATACGGAAAAGAAGCGGTTGTAGTAGGCCACAGCGAAATCGTAGGAAAGCCCCTGGCGCTGTTATTATTGAATAAATTCGTAACCACCACGGTGTGCCACATAGCCACAGGCCAAAGAGGAACGCTTCCTGAATTTGTGAAAAAAGCGGAGATCTTAATAGTGGCTGTGGGAAAAGCCGGGCTTGTAAAAGGCGGCTGGATAAAAGAAGGCGCAATTGTAATAGATGTCGGGATTAACCGTGTTGAAGGCAAGATCGTGGGAGACGTGGAATTCGATAAGGCATTTGAGAAGGCCTCGTACATAACGCCTGTTCCGGGCGGGGTCGGGCCTTTGACTGTAACGATTTTAATGCGGAACGTGGTCGAGGCATTCAAACAGCAGCAAACAAATAAATAATCGCAAGTTAACATAACAAGTTGACACTTTGACATTGTCAGGTTGTAAACTTTGATTAGAATTATGGCATTGTGCGAGAAGATAAAATCAGGGGAGTTTATAATTACTTCGGAGATAGCCCCGCCGAAAGGCATTGATGTAGAAGAGATTTTAAAGGATGCCGAGCTTGTGAAGGGCAGGGTGGACGCCATAAATGTGACTGACCTGCAGAGCTCGGTTATGCGCACAGGGTCCCTGGCAGTGTGCAAGCTGTTAATAGAGCGCGGACTGGAGCCGGTATTTCAGATTACATGCAGGGATAGAAACAGATTAGCTCTCCAGTCAGACCTTTTATCCGCGGCTGTTTTTGGGATACAGAATGTGCTTGCCCTGACAGGAGACCACCCTTCGTTGGGAGACCACCCAAGCGCAAAACCTGTTTTTGACCTGGATTCAATGCAACTGCTTGAAGCTATCATGGATTTGCAAGCAGG
>PEUD01000112.1:6076-11762 GCA_002780805.1 Candidatus Omnitrophica bacterium CG02_land_8_20_14_3_00__42_8
GTAAGGAATTAAAGGGGAGCCCTAAGTTTTGCGTGGGGGCCGTAGTAAACCCTGGCGCAGACCCAATAGAACCTGAGATTATTAAAATGGAGAAAAAAATAAATGCCGGGGCGCAGTTTTTCCAGACCCAGGCCATATATGAGACGCGTCTTTTTGAAAAATTCCTGAAAGCGTCCTCGCATTTAAAAACAACCGTCATAGCGGGTATAGTGCTTTTAAAATCAGCTGGCATGGCAAGGTATATGAACAAGAACGTGGCAGGCGTATTCGTCCCGGATAACCTGATCGAAGAAATAGACAAGGCAAAAGATAAAAGTGCCAAGAGCATAGAGATAGCGGCGCGCCTCATAAAAGAGCTAAAACCCCTAAGTAATGGAGTCCACATAATGCCTATAGGGTGGGATAAAAAAGTACCATTAGTCTTAGATGCAGCAGGATTATAGGAGGAGGAATAATGTCGGAATTAATAGCTAAACTTGGGAAAAAGGGCGCAGGGGATGTTTTGGCTTTGGCGGAAGACACGTTGAAAGACGCTATAGAAAAATTGGGCAAGACAAAAGAGATAGGGTTTCCTGACACGGCTTTTTATCTGCCGACGGCGTTTGCTTTGCTTGGGAAAGAAGTAAAGACGATAGAGGGCGCGAAAGATATTTTACTGGACGCAAAAAATTTATATGAAAATAAGCCAGCAGGGACTTTTAATATCCCGGAACTGGGAGGGCTTTTAAACCTTGGCGTATCTACGCTTCTTTCAGCAGAAGTGATAGCGGGCCTGAGATATGCTGAGACAAATGGCGCTGAGGCAGGTTATATAGGTTTCGTGCCTGACAGCATATTGAGGTCTCTCGGGATTCAATTGGTTGATGGGAGGATCTCCGGGGTAGCTGTTTTTATAGGCCAGGCGCCTGATTCAAAATCAGCTGTTAAATTAATAAGGGATGCCCAGAAAAGAAATCTCATATCATTGTTGGTCGGCAACACAAAAGGCCAGGATATGAAAGATCAACTGGCTCAGGAGAAAGTAGAAGTTGGGCTGGATACGTACATAGTCCCGCTGGGAGGAGACATTGTTTCAGCCATATTTGCCGTGAATTTCGCGATAAGGGCGGCTCTTAGCTTCGGAGCTATTAAAAAAGGTGAATGGGAAAAATGCCTGGATTATTGTAGAAAACGCCTTCCTGTTTTTTGTGTAGCTTTGGGTTACGTGGATGAAATAACGTGCGCTGCCGGATTAGGAGCATTGGCATTAGGCATACCTGTAATAACAAATGACAAGAATGTGCCTGAGGTCGGCAAAATTCCGGTTACGCTTTACGAGGCGCTTGTAGTAGAAGAAAAAGTCGAGAAGATTGTTGCCAGAGGCATAGAGGTAAAGGGCATCAAGATAAAGGTCTCTGATATTGACATACCTGTCCCTTACAGCGCTGCATTTGAAGGTGAAAGAGTCAGGAAGGAACAGATGTACGCGCAGTTTGGAGGCAAATATTCAAACGCGTTTGAATACGTGAAAATGGCGGACGCCGCAAAAATAGAAGACGGCAAAATAGAAGTTATTGGCCCTGAGCTGGACGAGATAGAAGAAGGCGGTGCTCTGCCGCTCGGGATATTTGTGGAAGCGGCAGGCAGAAAGATGCAGAAAGATTTTGAGCCCATACTTGAAAGGCAGATACACAGTTTTTTAAACGAGGCTATGGGTGTATTCCACATGGGCCAGAGAGATATGTGCTGGCTGAGAATTTCAAAGGATGCCAGGTCAAAAGGGTTTAAGCTGAGGCATTTCGGGGTAATACTGCACGCCAGATTCCATGACGTCTTCAACGCTATTTTGAGCAAAGTTCAGATTACAATATATACGAAACAGAAAGACGTGGAAAGATTGATGAAAGAAGCCCGGATTTCTTACAAAGAAAGAGATGCAAGGGTAGAAAAAATGACGGATGAAAGCGTAGATCTATTCTGGACGTGCACGCTTTGCCAGAGCTTTGCGCCGAACCACGTGTGTATTATAAAACCTGAAAGGCTTGGCTTGTGCGGGGCGTATAACTGGCTGGACGCGAAGGCGTCTTATGAGTTAAATCCCTCGGGCCCGAATCAGCCCATTAAAAAAGGAAAATGCCTGGACCCTGTAAAAGGAGAGTGGCTTGGCGTCAATGAAACCGTGTTCCAGAAATCCAACCACATGCTTGAAAGATTCTGCGGATATTCTATTATAGACGCGCCGGAAACAAGCTGTGGTTGTTTCGAATGCATAATAGCCATACTTCCCGAGGCAAACGGTTTTATGGTGGTGAACAGGGAATATTCGGGGATGACGCCTGCAGGCATGACTTTTTCTACGCTCGCGGGTACAATAGGCGGCGGTCAGCAGACCCCGGGTTTCATGGGCGTCGGCAGGCTTTATATTGTAAGTAAAAAATTTATCTCCGCGGAAGGCGGGCTCAAGAGGATTGTGTGGATGACCAAGGAATTAAAAGAGGCCCTGATTGATAAGCTAAAAAAAAGATGCGAAGAAATAGGTGTCTCTGGCCTTATAAATAAAATTGCTGATGAAACAATAGCTACTACAACAGAAGAGTTATTGCCTTATCTGGAAAAGGTTGGACACCCGGCATTGACTATGGAAGCAGTGATGTAACAATAGAAGTAATAGTTCAGCTCTATAAGCAATACTGGAGCAGCGGAGCGGCCTGTCCTGAGCGGCTTGCGGTGAGCGCAGTCGAACCAAGCCGAAGGAAGCTTCGCGCCAAAGCTTATCTACGCGAAGCCCGCTGAAGCTCGTTTCGCTGCTCCAAACAACGCGTCTCGGCGGTTCTCGACTCTGCTTACATGATTAGCCGAGTTTGCCGCTCGAACAATATTCTTCGAGCGGCCATGAGAACATATCATGTGAGCGGAGTCGAGAAGATAAAGGAGATTATTAATGGCGTTATCAGGTTTAGACATATACAAATTATTGCCCAAGACCAATTGCAAAAAGTGCGGTTCTCCTACGTGCCTTGCGTTTGCCATGAAGCTTGCTATGAAAAAGGCAGTTCTCGACGAATGCCCTGATGTATCGGCAGAATCCAAAAAGGCGCTGGAAGAATCTTCCAGGCCGCCCATCGCGTTAATAAAATTCGGCTCAGGGGATAATATTGTAGAAATAGGCGGAGAGACCGTCTTATTCAGGCACGAAAAAACTTTTTATCATCAGACCGCCATTGCCATAACCATTGATGATACGCTTGGCGATGCAGCACTTTTAGACAGGATAAATGCCATAGAAAAGCTGAGTTTTGAAAGGGTAGGCCAGCATATTGCAATTGACATGATAGCGCTTGTAAATAAAAGCTCGTCCGGCGAAAAATTTCTAGACGCACTGGATAAAATTCTTCTGAATTCGAAGAAGCCGTTAATTTTAGCGAGTCCTGACCCGAAGACGATAGAGGCCGGACTGAAGAAATGCCCTGGCAGGAGGCCTCTTATATACGCTGCTGATCCGGGGAACTTGAGCCAGATGTCGGCTGCGGCCAAGGCTTACAAAATACCGCTTGCGTTAGTAGGGAACGGTTTAAAACCGTTCCCTACATTAGAAGAACTGGATAAGCTTTCTCAGGAGGCCAGCGGGCTGGGCATTGAAGAAATTGTGCTTGCCCCAGGGCCTAAAAATTTGCATGAGTCATTGAATGATTTGACGCAGATAAGGCGTTTGAGCCTTAAGCGTAATTACAGGCCTTTTGGTTTCCCTGTGATCATGTTTATAAAAAATACCGACAAGTATCAAACGGTTATAGACTCCTGCACGTTTATTGCTAAATACGCTGGCATAATTGTCCTGGATTCCATTGAAGAGGATGTGCTGCTGCCGATCATAACCATGCGCCAGAATATTTATACAGACCCGCAGAAGCCTGTTACAGTAGAGCCTAAGCTGTATAAATTCGGATCGCCTGATCAAACTTCTCCCATAATGGTCACAACAAATTTTTCTCTCACGTTTTATACTGTTTCTCCGGAGATTGAGGCAAGCGGCCATCCCGCGTATCTATTAGTAACGGATTCAGAAGGCATGAGCGTTCTGACAGCGTGGGCTGCGGAAAAATTCACCCCTGAAATAATAGCGGACACCATGAAAAAAACAGAATTGGAAAGCATTGTTTCTCATAAGAAAATAATAATCCCGGGCTACGTGGCTGTCTTGAGCGGTAAATTGGAAGATGTTTCCGGATGGCAGGTGCTGGTCGGGCCGAAGGAAGCCTCCGGCATACCGAAGTATCTAAAAGAAATTTGGAAATAATGCTACATATTCTTCGAGCGGACATATTAAACTATACATGCAAGCTCAGTCGAGAAGCACGTGATAGTTCTCGACTCGTCCGCCACTGTAGCAATGGCGGACTCGCTCGAACAGTATTGTTATTACACTATGAATCTTGCTAATAAGATTTCCATATTCCGTATATTATTAATTCCATTCTTTATAGCCTGCATTCTGTATTATGGAGAAGGCAGGGAATATTTGAGATTTGTAGCTTTGGGCATATTCTTATTGGCTACCATAAGCGATGCTGTTGACGGCGGCATAGCTAGGCTGAAGAATCAAGTTACGGAATTAGGCATGGTTTTGGACCCCATAGCAGATAAGCTTTTAATAATAAGCGCGTTCATCGCCTTGAGTATGATAAAAGTAATTCCGGAAAGCCTGCGCATACCGGCGTGGGCTGTCCTGATAGTCATAAGCAGGGACGTGATGATAGTGCTTGGTTCCATGGTGATATACTTTGTTAATAAAGGCGCCCTGAAAATAAAACCAAGCTGGCTCGGGAAGGCTACGACGCTTTTCCAGATGTTGACAATACTTGTTTTTCTATCCGCGTTCAAATATCATAGATTTTTTCTTTACCCGGCAATTCTTTTTACAGTGCTTTCTGCGATAGATTATATCTGGCGCGGCTCAAAGCAGCTCAATGAAACCCACAAAATATAATTTCCATAAAGTGGCTATTGTAGGCAGGCCCAACGTGGGCAAATCCACGCTTTTCAACAGGATCCTGCAAAAACGCAAGGCTATAGTGGAGGAATTCGGCCCTACTACACGCGACAGGATAACGGCTATTGTTAAATGGTCTGGAAAAACCTTTGAATTAATTGATACCCCTGGCCTTAATCCTGCAGGGGGCGGTCGCGACCGCCCCCTGCAAAGAATTATCGAAAAACAAATAATGTTTGCGGTAAAAGAGGCTGATCAGCTTATTTTTGTGTGCGATGCTATTTCCGGGATTTTGCAAATGGATTATAAAATATGCGATATGCTCAGAAAAGCGGATAAAAATATTATATTAGCTGTAAATAAGGTAGATAGCGGGAATTTAATGCAAAATATGTCTAATTTTTACAGTTTAGGTTTTGGCGAACCAATAAGCATCTCCAGTCTGCACGGCCTTGGGATAGGAGATCTTTTAGATAAAGTCGCACATAATATTGTTCGAGCGAATAACCTGTCCGACTCCGTGAGTCGCCGAAGGCGACTCACGGAGTCGGACAGGTCCAGAGAACCTATAAAGCTCGCTATTATCGGCAAGCCCAATGTAGGAAAATCCTCTTTTGTTAATGGTATCTTAGGAGAAGAAAGGATCGCTGTCTGTGATATCCCGGGCACTACAAGAGATTCCATAGACACATATTTTGAAAAAGACAGAAAATCTTT
>PEUD01000053.1 GCA_002780805.1 Candidatus Omnitrophica bacterium CG02_land_8_20_14_3_00__42_8
CACAGTCTGATTGCAAATTTTATGGAAGATGCTGATGCAAGGGAATTATCAAAGAAGATACTGGCGATGCAGGAAGAGGAAAGACACAGGATATCGCGGGATCTTCATGACGAGATAGGCCAATTCTCGGTATCCCTTGGCTCAGCATTGAACATAATTGAAAAAGAAATAGAAAAACGCAATTTCGACACAACCCTCCGTTTAATAAAAGACGCAAAAAGAACCCTGACAGATACGACAAATAAAATCAGGACGCTTTTTATAGATTTGAGGCCCGCAGAGTTAGACATGCTCGGGCTTCCTTCTGTTTTGCGCGAACTTTTCTCGCATTACACAAAGTCATACCCCTTAAATATAAAATTCAGGGAGAATATGGGCAATATCCGCATTAAAGATGACGTGGCCATAACTCTGTACAGGGTTATTCAGGAGGCATTCAATAATATAGTAAAACACGCAAAGGCAAAAAATGTGAAGATAGATTTATTGCTTAAGAAAGGCGAGATAAATTTTACAATAGAAGACGACGGGACAGGGTTTGACGCAGACGCATTTTTCAAAGAAGCAAATGTGGGTAAATTCGGCTTGGCCGGCATGAAAGAGCGGGTGGATTTACTGAATGGGAAGTTTTTATTGCAGTCTAAATTTAAAAATGGGACAAAGATAACCGTGGTTTTTCCAATAATCGAAGAGATGTGAATATGGCTATAACAGTTGTGCTGGTAGATGACCATGCGATAGTGAGACAGGGCCTTGGCGCGGTAATATCCCAGGAGCAGGATATAAAGGTTATTGCGGAGGCGTCAAACGGCAAGGAGGCCGTGGATATAGCCAAGAAAGATCCGGCAGACATATTTATAATTGATATAACCATGCCGATATTAAACGGCCTTGAGGCGTCCAGCCAGATCATGCAGATTAATCCCTGGAACAGGATAATCATACTCAGCATGCACGATAACAGGGTATTTATAGAAAGGGCTTTAAATTTAGGAATAAGAGGGTATGTATTAAAAGATTCAGCGGCTGACGAGATAATACAGGCCATACGCGCGGTTTACAAGGATGAATATTTCCTAAGCCCAAGGATATCTACGTTTGTAATACAGGATTATATTGATTCAAAAGGCCGGAAGATAGGAGAAAAAAAGATAGTAAGCCTTACGGAAAGAGAAAGAGAGATTCTACAGTTAGTTGTTGAAGGATATACGAACAAAGAAGTTGCCATGCATCTCAAGATTGCTTTAAAAACCGCGCTTGCCCATAGAAACAATATAATGCAGAAATTGGGCATTCATCGTCAGGCAGACCTCATCAGGTATGCACTCAAAGAAGGTATAACCACTATATAGTGTGTAAGAAAAAAAGCCCCTTAAAATAGGTATTTGTACCTATTTACAAATATTGGGCTTTCTGGTAACATCTGGGCTCGCGTGATTGGCGTCACGCAACAAAAAAAGGAGGAGGAAAAATGGCTATTAATAAATGTTCGCCAAAAAAAGTGACTTTTAAGGTAAGTGCGCCGGATGCAAAGGACGTCCGCCTGGCAGGGGATTTTAATTCATGGGACGCATCCAGCACTTCTCTTAAAAAATCCAAAGATGGGGTATGGAAAAGAGATCTATCCCTTAAGCCCGGTCGTTATGAGTATAAATATTTGGTTGACGGCCAGTGGCAGAGAGACTCTTTCAATAATCTTTTCGTAGTAAATACTTTCGGCACAGAAAACTCAGTTATAGAGCTCTAAGGTTACACTCTGACATTGTCAAAGTGTAACCTTATTTTTATTTAGGCGGGGGAATATGCGCATAGCGATATTTTCGTGGGAATCCATGCACTCTATTTGCGTGGGCGGGGTTGGCGTGCACGTTACAGAACTTGCGGCCGCCCTTGAGCGTAAAGGCAATGAAGTGCATGTTTTTACGCGGCTCGGAAGCCCTGATCAGGCATGGTACGAGCGCATTCACGGTGTGCATTACCACAGGTGCCCTTTTAGCCAGAGCCCTGATTTTGTGGAAGAAATAAACAACATGTGCCGCGCCTTTACGGATGTATTTTTTCAGACGGAAAATGTCACAGGGCCGTTCGATGTAATTCATAGCCATGATTGGCTTGCGTCAAATGCGCTTGTCTGGATAAAACAGGTAAGGCCTTGCAAAGCTGTTCTTACAATCCATTCAACTGAATACGGCAGGTGCGGGAATAATTTCAATGACGGAAATTCCGCGAGGATCAGGGACCATGAAAGGCATGGCACGTACTGCGCTGACCATGTGATAGCCGTGTCAAAGGCTATTAAAGGAGAAATACAATGGATGTATAACTTGCCTGACTGGAAGGTGGATGTGGTATATAACGGCGTTAATTACAGGAATTTTGACGGGTGGATAGACCCGGGCGCTGTCCGGCGTCATTACGGAATAGGGCCCATGGATCCCATGGCGCTTTTTGTGGGCAGGATTGTTTATCAAAAAGGCCCGGATCTTTTGATAGAGGCTATTCCACATATACTTAAATATTACAGTAACGCGAAGTTTGTTTTTGTGGGAGACGGAGAGATGCGCTGGGGCGTGGAAGACAGGGCGAAACAAATCAACGTTCATCACGCTACAAGGTTCATAGGTTTTAACAACGGCTGGAAACTTAGGGACCTCTATAAAGCGGCAGATGTTGTGTGCATGCCCTCGAGGAACGAGCCTTTTGGGCTGGTTCTATTAGAGGCGTGGAGCGCAGGAAAACCTGTGGTAGCTACTTCAAACGGCGGGCCGGGCGAGATAATCTGGCACGATATTACGGGTTTAAAGATATACGCAAATCCTGAATCGATAGCGTGGGGGATAGAAACCATATTTTCGGATTTTGACCATGCAAGGTGGATGGGTCATAATGGCAGGATTGCAGTTGAAACCGCTTTTTCCTGGGATGTGGTAGCTGGCCAGGTCATGGATGTGTATGGCAGGTAAAAAAATAAAACTTAAAAAAAGAGCGCCCATAGAGCGCATTTATAAAAACGGCAGAGAGGCTATTGTCAAAAACATGAAAAGAAAGGTAAAAATCAAACCTTTACCTTCCGCTGTCTCTAAACCTTTGACTGCCGCACCAGAGCCATCCTGCGCGATACAGGATCGTAAAAGCGTGCCGCGGCCTATGACGCTGAATGAATATGAGCTTCCTTCCTACGATGCCGTGTCAAGAATTACTTTGATACCAAAGGACCCTTTGTGGATATACGCTTACTGGGAAATAGCGGATAGTTCAATAGAGGACGTAAAGCGCCAGTTAGGCGGAAATCTGGACGGCACCAGGTTTGTCGTGCGCATGTATGATGTGACGTGTAAAGATTTTAACGGCTTTAATGCCAATCATTGGTTTGACATAGAAGTAGGCCGTCATTCCAATAACTGGTATATAAATCTTTGGAACGATAACGCGTCATATTGCGGCGAGATAGGCATAGTTCACAATTCCGGAAGATTTTTTCCAATGGCCAGGTCTAATTTTGTGCATACCCCGGCCTCCGGTTCATCCAACAGATTTGAAGAGATATGGATGGATCTTAGTCAGGAAGAAGGCGGGGGAGAGGTAACTTCCATGATGGCCGAAAAAGCTGCCGGCCCCGAGCCCCTCGGCGGAGTTTATCCCGAGCGAAGTCGAGGGACTCCGGATAAACTCCGTCGAGGGGTTCAATACGATACAGCAGGCAGATTTAGCTATTCCAGCGTGTCTAAGAGAAGAAAGATTTATCTTACCGAAGCGGATTTAAGAGCGTATTATAGTAAATTTTCTCCTTTATTAAGAGAGATAATGTTTTCCCGTATTTCCAGAAAAAAACTGTATAAATACCTCTATTCCGATATGTCTGGCAAAGAATCTGGCAAAGAGTCTGGCAAAGAATGGAAAGATATAGTTTATTTTAGAAGGCTCGCAGGCGCAAATTACGGCAGAAAGGTCATGATTGGCGCTTCTGAATTCACATATCTCGGCGGAAGCGAGAATATCATGGGCGGTGCAAGCGAATCTGTACAACCGGAGAAAAAACGCAAATTCTTTTTTGAGATCGGGACAGAACTTATAGTTTATGGCCGCACTGAGCCTGACGCAGAGGTTAAGCTTGGCGATAAAAAAGTTAATCTCAGGCCTGACGGAACTTTCAGCATGAGATTTTCTCTTCCGGACGGAAAAATAGAGCTGCCTTTTACCGCAACTTCGAATGATAAAATAGAAACAAGAAAGATAGAAACTACAGTAAAACGTAGCACCGTTTCAAAATAACCCATACAATATTGTTCGAGCGACCCGCCATTGTTTCTGTGGCGGGGAGTCGAGAACTTCTCGACTCTGTGTACATATATAGCCTGCATGATCGCTCGAAGAATATCGAACCACTTATTATGCACAAAGGTTATCTTTGTTTAGTACTTCACGCGCATCTTCCGTTTGTCAGGCATCCCGAGGAGGAGAATTTTCTCGAGGAGAACTGGCTCTACGAGGCCATTACAGAAACTTACATACCGTTTATACAAGTTTTTGAAAAATTAATAGAAGACCGCGTGATATTCCGCATAACAATGTCCCTGACGCCTACTTTGGCGTCCATGCTGCAGGACGAGCTTCTCCAGAATAGATATATAAGGCATATAAATAAATTAATTGAACTTGCTGAAAAAGAGGTCCAGCGTACGGGCTATGACCCTAAATTCCACAGCCTCGCTTTGATGTATTACAGGAGGTTTGTGGAAGCAAGGGATATCTTTGTAGATAAATATAAGAAAGATTTAGTAGCCGCGTTTAAAAAATTCCAGGACCTAGGTTATGTCGAGATACTTGCTTCGTGCGCCACTCACGGATTCATGCCTATCTTAAGCGTTAATCCTTCTGACGCCCAGGCTCAGGTAAAAGTGGGAGTGGACCATTATAAAAAAACGTTTGGCAGGGACCCTGTTGGGTTTTGGCTTCCTGAATGCGGATATACACCCGGCGTTGATAATTTTTTAGCAGAAGCAGGGATTAAATATTTCTTTGTGGATTCGCACGGTATCATAAATGCGGATCCCGCTCCAAGATATAACGTCTATGCGCCTTTATACTGTCCTTCAGGTGTTGCCGCATTCGGAAGAGACTCGGAATCTTCCAAGCAGGTCTGGAGTTCAAAAGAGGGTTACCCCGGAGACCCTGATTACAGGGAATATTACAGGGATATAGGGCATGAGTTGGAATATGAGTATATAAAACCTTATATCCATCCGATCGGATTCAGGATCAATACAGGGCTTAAATACTGGAGGATAACAGGGAATACTGACCATAAGGAGCCGTATGTGCCTGAATGGGCAAAGGAAAAAGCAGCGACGCATGCGGGCAATTTTATGTTTAACCGCGAGAAGCAGGTAGAACATGCTGCGTATCATATGGACAGAAAACCCATAATCGTCTCTCCTTACGACGCGGAGTTGTTCGGGCACTGGTGGTTTGAGGGCCCGATGTGGATTGATTTTTTGATACGCAAGATTACATATGACCAAAAAACGATAAAACTTGCCACTCCGTCGGATTATCTAAAGGAATACCCTGTTAACCAGTTGTCTGTCCCTTCAATATCCACGTGGGGATATAAAGGCTATAACGAGGTCTGGCTGGAAGGAAGCAATGACTGGATTTACAGGCATCTGTATGCGGCGGGAGAGAGAATGAAAGAATTGGCAGAAAAATTTTCTGATTGCATAGAAAAGGGCGTAAATGACCTTGCCATGCGGGCTTTGAATCAGGCGGCGAGAGAGCTTCTTTTGGCGCAGGCGAGTGACTGGCCGTTTATAATGAAAACAGGCACCATGGTGGAATACGCACAGAAAAGGGTAAAACTTCACATAAATAGATTTACGCATATCTATAAAGATATGCTGAGCGGTTCTGTTGATAAAGAGTGGCTTGAGGTGGTTGAATCAAGGGATAATATTTTTTCCGACATGGATTGCGCAAGATATTATAGTTCTCGACTGAGATTACATGTATAGTCGAGTTGTCCGCTCGAACAGTATTGTATTGCAATGTCAGCATTGCCTGTTCGAATAGTAAGAGTATTGGAGAGGGCGTGAATTTCTAATATTCTTCGAGCGGTAATGGGAGCAGGATATGAGAGCAGAGTCGAGAAGCAATCGAGGCAAAATGAATATACAATCATGCTTCGGCATAGCGCTTCACATGCACCAGCCTATTATCCCGGCAGGGGGGGATGACCTCAGGACAGCAAGGCTTATTTCAAACCTTCAATATATGATGGAGCATCAGGATACAGGAGATAATCATAATGCCCCTGTGTTTTTAAAATGTTATTCCAGGATATCTGATTTTGTGAGAGACCTTGCGGGACAGGGCAAGGCCCCGCGCATAATGCTGGATTATTCAGGGGATCTTCTGTGGGGACTTAAAGATATGGGCGAGCAAAGAGTCCTTGATAATCTGAAGCGTGTAACCAGTGATAAAAAATACTGGGAATACGTTGAATGGCTCGGCACCATGTGGTCTCATTCTGTAGTCAGCTCTACGCCCGTGCCTGATATAAGGCTTCACATAAAGGCGTGGCAGGAAACGTTCGGCGCTATATTCGGCATAAAAGCCCTTGAAAGGGTAAAAGGATTTTCAGCGCCTGAGATGCACCTGCCGATACATCCTGATGTTTGTTTTGAATACGTGAAGGCCCTTAAGGAATGCGGTTACAGATGGCTTATGGCCCAGGAGCATACAATAGAAAACATGGACGGAAGCCCCCTACGAAGGCCGCATTTTCCGCATAAGTTAATCGCCAGGAATTCTCTGGGCGAAAAACTTGAGATAACGGTCATTGTAAAGACCCAAGGGTCTGATAATAAACTTATCGGTCAAATGCAGCCATATTATGAAGCTAAAACTTTAAGCCATGAAAAATACTGCGGGGTAGATCTCCCGCCTTTTGTGGCCCAGATAGGAGACGGAGAAAATGGCGGGGTCATGATGAATGAATTTCCCAGCGCGTATAAGATTGCTTTTCAGGAAATATCCAAAGAAGGCACAGTCAGCATGAATGGCACGGAATATCTTGAATTTGTAAAACACGCGGGCCTGGCTGAAGATTCATTTATGCCTGTTCAGCCTGTTTCTCAGAGTAAGATATGGGAATTTTTAAAAGAATATTCTCATGGCGCAGCTGACAGGGCTATTGAAAAAGTAAAACAAAAATATCCGGGTTTCAGCCTGGAGAAGGCGTCATGGACAAATGATAAAGACTGGGTAAAAGGTTACGAAGATATAATGGACCCTATAACCAAGTTTAGCGCAGCATTTCATAAGAAATTTGATGATGAATTGAGCAGGGGGCGGTCACTGACCGCTCCTACATACAAAAAAGCGCTTTTTTATCTTTTATTATCGCAGACCAGCTGTTTCCGTTACTGGGGCACAGGCATATGGACAGATTACGCGAAAGAGATCTGCCGCAGGGGCATGGAAATAATAAATAAATCGCAGGGGACGGTTTCAAACCGTCCCCTGTTAAACGTTGACAAGGATTTTTTTATCTGATATATTTGTTAAAATACAATAGGCCCCTTCCTGCCACAGAAACAATGGCGGGTCGGGATCAAATTTTGTTTTACAAAATTTGAGAGGAGGAACAATGATTCGTAAACTGAAGAAGGCATTGGAATCCGCTATGGGCGATAATTCCAAGCGCGTAAGCAGGGAAGAGTTCATGCAATTAGTCCAGAAAAAGTCGTATGAACTTTATGAAAAAAGAGGATGTCAATCGGGCAATGACCTGGAAGACTGGCTTAATGCCGAAAGATTAGTAAAAGAAGAGCTCGGAGTAAAATGATATATTGGGCGCCGCTTCTACATTTTTACCAGCCTCCGACGCAGTCTCATGGAGTCCTGGCGAAGATTTGCGGAGAATCTTACAGGCCGTTAATAAAGGTTTTTAAAGAGCATCCTGAATCCAGGGTTACCGTGAATATGTGCGGGGTGCTCACTGAGATGCTGGCTGATCACGGATACCAGGATATTTTAAAAGGACTGAAAGATCTAGGCCAGGATGGCCAGGTAGAATTTGTAGAATCCAGCAAATTTCATGCGATACTGCCTTTGATCCCAAAGACAGAGGTTAAAAGGCAGATAGAATTAAATAAAATTACCAACCTATCTTTTTTCAATGATAGCTATAAGACAAGAGGTTTTTTCCTGCCTGAGATGTGTTATTCTGACGCTGTGGGTTCTATCGTGCGTGGCATGGGCTATGAATGGATCATAGTCAGCGGGATAGCGAATCAGGGGAAGTGGCCAATGGACTATGTGACATCTTTTAAACTCAGCTCAGGCTCAATGAAGGCGTTTTTCAGGGATGACATAATCAGCAATATGATAAGTTTCAAGAATATTGATGCTGTCAGCTTTGTATCAAGGATTAAAGAGCTGGCTGAAGGGAAACAAGATGCCTATATAATAACGGCAATGGACGCGGAGACATTCGGCCATCATATCCATGGCTGGGAAAATATATTTCTTGGGAAACTCTATGAAATCATAAAAGATTCCAAGGAAGTAAAAGCGGTTAAGATCAGCGATTTATTGGAAAAATTTCCTGCAGTGAAGGGGAGGCATCCACGGCCTTCTTCATGGAGCACTTCTAATGAAGAAATAATGGCGGGAAACTATTATCCGCTGTGGAATACGCCTCATAACAATATCCATAGATTGCAGTGGGAACACATGAACATGTGTTTAGAGATATTTCAAGAAGCAGGGAATAAAAAGGATATTGAAAAATCCGCGTTGTTTTTTAATACGGCGCGCGGCGCATTAGACATGGCTTTGCACAGCTGTCAGTTCTGGTGGGCTAATAAAGACAGGATGTGGAGTGAAAATCTTATAAATAAAGGCCTTATTTTACAGGAAGAAGCAATATTGAACGCATATCTCGCAGTAGCTAATTCCGGATGCAGGCCTTCCGAAAAGAAAAGATGTTATAATAAAGTAATTGCGGCAAGATATGTAGCCGGGAAGATAAGAGACGAGATGCTACGATGACAACGGGATAGGTAATGAAAGGACGATCATGAATATTTTATTAATTTCCCCGGAAGTTTTTCCATTTGCAAAGACAGGCGGACTGGCAGACGTAGCCGGCGCCTTGCCCGAAGCACTTGCTAAAAAAGGCCATAAGGTAAGCGTGGCCCTCCCTTATTACCAGCTGGTCAAGAAAAACGGATTCAAACCCGTGCTTTTTAAAAAGAATATATCCCTGAGGATAAATAACAGGGAAGAGCTTTTTAATCTGCTGCTATTGAAGCATAATGGAGTCGACATATATTTTATAGAGAAAAATGAATATTACGACAGGGAATTTTTATACGGCACGCCCCAAGGCGATTACCAGGACAACGCGTTCAGGTTTGCGTTTTACGCAAAGGCAATACTCGCGTCTATCAAGGATATAGGAAAGCAAGATATATATCATTGCAATGACTGGCAGTCAGGCCTGATACCTTTATATATCAAGACGCATTATAAGGGAGATCCGATGTTTAATAACGTAAAGGTGCTTTTCACGATACATAACATGGCTTATCAGGGCCTTTTTGTTAAAGATGTAGTTCCATACCTGGATATCTCATGGGATTTATTCACTCCGTTCGGGGTTGAATTCTGGGATAAATTAAGTTTCATGAAAGCAGGCATAATTTTTTCAGACGCTATAAGCACTGTCAGCAAAGGTTACAGCAAAGAAATACTTAGTTCTGAATTCGGATGCGGCTTGGATGGTTTATTAAAAAGCAGGGAAAAAGACCTTTACGGCATAACTAACGGCGTGGATTATTCTCTGTGGAATCCGGCCATTGATAAATTTATAGCCAGGAAATACGATGAAAGAGATTTAAGCGGCAAGGCTGAATGCAAGAAAGACCTGGCCAAGGCGTTCAAAATAAAATACAATGCCAGACGGCCTCTGATAGCGATGATAACCAGGCTCGCCGAGCAAAAAGGCATAGACCTCGTAGTTAACATCATGAAAGATATTTTAAAGGAAGCTGATTTTGTTATACTCGGCTTCGGGGATGAGAAATATAATAATATATTCAAAGGCCTGGCTAAGAAATATAAAGGCAGGGTAGGCGTGAGCGTAAAATTTGACAATGCCCTGTCTCATAAGATAGAAGCGGGCGCTGATATGTTTTTAATGCCTTCCAGATATGAGCCCTGCGGCCTAAACCAGATGTACAGCCTCAAATATGCGACTGTCCCCGTGGTAAGGGCAGTAGGCGGCCTGGACGATACAATTCAGAATTTCAACGCGGCTACTAAAAAGGGGAACGGATTTAAATTTAAAGACGCTACCAATGGAGCGCTTTCAGGGGCGATTAAAGACGCTGTGACTGTATTCAAGAATAAAAAACTCTGGGGCGGGCTTCTTAAAAACTGCGTTGCTTGCGGCTATTCATGGGAATCTTCCGCGGAACAATACCTAAAATTATATAAAAACCTGTAAAGAATCGCGGAACTACGCGGAAGCCGGCCTTCGGCCAGACGCGGAAAAACGCGGAAATTAGAGTTTAATTTCTGCGTAGTTCTGCGTTATGTTCCGCGTGTTTCCGCGATTAGTAACGCGATAAAAGTAGATAGCAATATGAATAAAATATATTTTGGGATGTGTTTACATTTTCACCAGCCTGTCGGCAATTTTGATAATATATTCGAGAGGGCCTATCAGAATTGTTACAAACCTTTCTTAGATGTATTTGAAAAATACCCTGATATAAAAATGTCAATGCACTTTTCAGGATGCCTCCTGGATTATTTCGAAGATAAGCATCCTGATTTTCTGGACAGGGTCAAGGTAATGGCGGATAGAGGCCAGGTGGAGATATTGGGCGGTGGTTATTACGAGCCTATTTTTACAAGCATACCCGAGAAGGACAGGATAGGCCAGATAAAGATGATGGATAGCTACGTTAAGAAAAAGTTCGGGCAGAAGGCGCAGGGTATATGGACGCCCGAAAGGGTATGGGCGCCTGAACTTGCCAAGGATTTTAACAAGGCAGGAATAAAATATTCTATTCTGGACGACGAACATTTTATAAAAGCGGGTTTGGATAAAGATGAGTTATTCGGTTATTTCACGACAGGCGAAACAAATAAAGAGATAGCGATTTTTCCTTCAAGTAAAAAGCTTAGATATATGATACCTTTTAAAATGCCCGGGGAGATCATGAATTATTTTAAAGAAGTAGGGGGCAGGCATGCCTGCCCCCTACTTACATACGGGGATGACGCTGAAAAATTCGGGGAATGGCCTTTTACCTATGACTGGGTGTATAAAAAAGGGTGGCTTAATAAATTTTTTGAAGAATTATCCAGAAATAAAGAACGGGTCGTGACCGTAAGACTGTCGGATTATCTGAAATCAAACCAGCCCGTGAAAAAAATAAAGATTCCTGAGGCATCATATCAGGAGATGATAGAGTGGTCGCACGGTTCGTGGATGAATTTCCTGAAAAAATATCCTGAAACAAATCAAATGGTC
>PEUD01000077.1:0-588 GCA_002780805.1 Candidatus Omnitrophica bacterium CG02_land_8_20_14_3_00__42_8
AGAAAACTTATTGAAAAGCATGTTTCCAGCAATGCAGGCGCTACTCTTCTTACAGCGCAGCTTAAAAACCCAACCGGGTACGGGAGGGTTATTCGCTCCTCCGCTAGTAAGATTGTAAAGATAGTTGAGGAGCTTGATGCGTCTATCTACGAAAAGGTTATAGAAGAGATAAATGTAGGCGTTTATTGTTTTAACAAAAGGCCGCTTTTTTATGGCCTTGAAAAGATAAAACCTGACAATAAAAAAGAGGAATATTACCTTACAGACACAATAGAGGTGCTTACAAAATCTAATATCCTGGTAGAATCCGTCACCACAAACGATCCGGATGAATTCCTTGGTGTTAACACAAGGGCTGAGCTGGGCAAGGCAGAGCTAGTAATGAGAAAAAGAATACTGACTAGGATCATGGATTCAGGCGTGACTGTTATTGACCCTGATAACACTTATATAGAGCACGGGGTAGAGATAAAGAAGGACACGGTTATATATCCATATACATTTATAGAGAATAATGTTAAAATAGGCTCTAATTGCAGTATCGGGCCATTTGCAAGGCTGAGGCCAGGCACTGTTGTGGGAGACAGG
>PEUD01000077.1:678-1775 GCA_002780805.1 Candidatus Omnitrophica bacterium CG02_land_8_20_14_3_00__42_8
ATCGGCAGGAATGTGAACATAGGTGCTGGAACAATCATTGCTAATTATGATGGCAAGGAAAAGCATAAGACTGTCATAGAGGACAATGCATTTATAGGCACCGGTACCATACTTATAGCCCCTGTAAAGGTGGGCAAAGGCGCAATAACAGGTGCAGGGAGCGTTGTCACCAGAAATAAAAATGTGCCGGCAGGTAAAACAGTAGCCGGTATCCCTGCCAGGATATTAGCTAAACGCAAAAAGCAGGGGACGGGGGATATATGAATATATTTACAGGGAATGCGAATCCTAAATTAGCGAAAGAGATATGCAAATATTTGAAGATGCCTTTAGGGGATGCGCTCGTTACTACATTCAGCGAAGGAGAGATACGCGTAAAGATAAACGAAAACGTGCGCGGCAGGGATGTTTTCATCATTCAGCCGACATGCGCCCCGGTTAATAATAATCTAATGGAGCTTTTAATCCTTATAGATTCGCTTAAGAGGGCCTCTGCAAAAAGGATTACGGCTGTATTGCCTTATTTTGGTTATGCCAGGCAGGATAGAAAAGATCAGCCGAGAGTTCCAATAACAGCGAAATTGGTGGCGAATCTCATTACTACGGCAGGCGTGGACAGGGTTTTGACAGTGGATCTTCACGCGGGCCAGATACAGGGATTTTTTGATATACCTATGGACCATCTCTATGCAGTGAATATTTTTGTAAGCCACATAAAAAAAATAAAACTGAAGGACATAGTAATAGTTTCTCCAGACGTGGGTGGGATAAAAATGGCAAGGGCTTACGCTAAAAAATTCGAGGCGCCTTTAGCCATAGTTGACAAACGCAGGATCAGCGGCGAAGACACAGAGGCAATGAACATACTCGGCGAAATAAAAGGAAAGAACCTGATTATAGTGGACGATCTCGTCGCGACAGCCTCTTCTCTGGTGGAAGCAGCCGTGGCGTTAAAAAAACAGGGCGGGAAAGAGATATATGCGGCTATAACGCATCCGGTTCTTTCGGGGCTGGCTATAAAACGCATAAACGATTCTAGCATAAAGAAAGTGTTCGTGACGAATACCATACCGGTAGAGAATGGAAAAAAACATAAA
>PEUD01000077.1:1809-4509 GCA_002780805.1 Candidatus Omnitrophica bacterium CG02_land_8_20_14_3_00__42_8
CAGAAGCGATAAAAAGGATTCACAACGAAGAATCCGTGAGTTGTTTATTTAACTAATAATCGCGGAACCACGCGGAAGCCCGCCATTGTTTCGTTGGCGGGACGCGGAACTACGCTGAAACTCGCGTATAATTTCTGCGTAGTTCTGCGTTATGTTCCGCGTATTTCCGCGATTAACAAAGAGAGCAGGAGAATAGTATGGATTTTGTAGAATTAAAGGCAACGATAAGAGAAGAAAAAGGAAAAGAGCTGAATAAAAAACTCAGGAAAATCGGTCTTGTGCCCGGGGTGGTTTATAGAAAAGGCGAGGATGCCTTGTCTCTAAAGATAGATTCCAGGAGCCTTTCAAAGGCCCTGCATACAGAGGCGGGGGAAAACGTCATCATAAAGCTTTTAGTCGAAGGGGAAAAAAAGAAAAAAGAGAGGTTCGTTGTAATAAAAGAGTTGCAGAAAGATCCGGTAAAAGATACCCTTGTGCATCTTGACCTGAATGAGATATCTCTTACTGAGACCTTGAAAGTAAAAATTCCTTTGATGGCTAAAGGCGAGGCAATCGGCGTGAAACAGGAAGACGGAGTGCTGCAGCATGTCTTGTGGGAAGTGGAAGTAGAATGCCTGCCCACTAATATTCCCGATAAGATAGAAGCTGATATTACAAACCTTAAAATAGGAGACACGTTGAGCCTAAAAGATATACCTTCTCCGGAGGGAGTAAAGATTCTAGGAGACCCGGAGAGTATAGTATTCAGCGTTGAGCATGTGAAGGTAGTTGAAGAGGTTGTCGCAGCGCCTGCGGAAGGCGAATCAACAGAGCCTGAACTCATAAGAGAAAAGAAGGAAAAAGAAGAGGCTGGAGAAGAAAAGGCTGAGGCGCCAAAGGTAGAGAAAGCAGAGAAGAAGGAAGAAAAGAAGTGAAGCTGATAGTTGGCCTGGGGAATCCAGGCGCAGAATATGCCCTTACGCGTCACAATATGGGATTTTTGGTTTTAGAAGAATTTGCCAGGGCCAATGGCATAAAATTTAAAATAAATAAACGCTTTAACGCGTTAGTAAGCGAAAGGGTAATAGGCAAAGAAAAGGTATTCCTTTCGATGCCGCAGACATTCATGAATCTCTCGGGCAATTCAGTGAGGCCCATGCTTAACTGGCTTAAGACAGAAACCGATGATATGTTTGTGGTGATGGACGACATAGCGCTGCCTTTCGGAGCGATAAGAATAAAGCCGAAAGGTTCAAGCGGCGGCCATAATGGATTAAATTCCATAATAGATTCTATAGGCGGTCAGGAATTTCCTAGAATGAGACTGGGTATTCTTGGGAGAAAAAATATAAGAGACTTTTCAAATTATGTACTGGCTAGGTTTACAAAAGCTGAGCAAAAAAACCTTCCGGAAATACTGAATGCCGCTTCGCAGGCTTGCGAATGCTGGATAGAAGAAGGGATTAACGCCGCAATGAATAAGTTTAACAAATTTGGAGGATTAGAATGAAGCAATATGAGGCCATGTTTATTTTAAAACCGGACCTGGATAAGCCGGGTATTGATAAAATTCTGGGGCACATACAGGAACTTGTCACAAAACACGAAGGCGCTATAACCGGAACAAGAGAGATGGGAAAAAACAAACTTGCTTACCCATTGAAAAAAAATAAAGAAGGTGTTTACTACCTGATAAATTTCAGCATTATGCCTGATGCTGTAGACGGCATAAAGAAAAATCTTGTGCTGAATGAGTCTATATTGCGCATGATGATTGTGGTAGCAGAGAAAAAATAATATAGACTTTTCAAATTATGTACTGGCTAGGTTTACAAAAGCTGAGCAAAAAAACCTTCCGGAAATACTGAATGCCGCTTCGCAGGCTTGCGAATGCTGGATAGAAGAAGGGATTAACGCCGCAATGAATAAGTTTAACAAATTTGGAGGATTAGAATGAAGCAATATGAGGCCATGTTTATTTTAAAACCGGACCTGGATAAACCGGGTATTGATAAAATTCTGGGGCACATACAGGAACTTGTCACAAAACACGAAGGCGCTATAACCGGAACAAGAGAGATGGGAAAAAACAAACTTGCTTACCCATTGAAAAAAAATAAAGAAGGTGTTTACTACCTGATAAATTTCAGCATTACGCCGGATGCTGTAGACGGCATAAAGAAAAACCTTGTGCTGAATGAGTCTATATTGCGCATGATGATTGTGGTAGCAGAGAAAAAATAATATAAAAGCAAAGGCACGGAATAGGCAGGTTTTAACCTGCCTGCTTATGATGTGCCTTTGCTACAAATTTGTAGGGCACACTTTAGTGTGCCAATAACTATTCAAGTGAGCAATGATATGAAATAACCAAGATACAAGAAACAATAACCAAACAAGATGGCAAGGGAATATGATGTTTGATTATTGGTCATTGAATATTGAAATTTGTTTGGTGATTGTATCTTGGTTATTGATTATTTCATAGGGGTTAACAAAGCAATTAACGTATTACACGAGGAGGCATAAATGGCGAGTCTTAATAAAGTATTCATGATGGGGAATCTTACAAGAGATCCTGAGCTTCGTTATATTCCGAGCGGCGCACCGGTCGCTACTTTTGGCCTGGCTGTAAATAGGACATTTGTAACACAGCGTGGAGATAAAAAGGATGAGGTATGTTTTGTGAGGGTGGTGGTATTCGGCAAGCAGGCTGAAAGC
>PEUD01000077.1:4525-5963 GCA_002780805.1 Candidatus Omnitrophica bacterium CG02_land_8_20_14_3_00__42_8
CAAAGGGAAGACCTGTATTTATAGAAGGTAGGCTGCAATATCGTGCGTGGGAACAGGATGGACAAAAACGCAGCACTCTGGATATAGTGGCTGATAGGGTGCAATTCTTAGGGGCTCCTCCAGGCAAGACCGGGGCAGTGTCTGAAGAGGCGCCTGACGCTCAGAAAGAGACGTTTGCGGAAGAGCCGCCGGCAGATAGTATTAAACCAGAAGAAGAAGCACCATTTTGAGAATCGCGGAAACACGCGGAAGCCCGCCATTGTTTCATTGGCGGGACGCGGAAATACGCAGAAGCTATATTTGAGTTTCCGCGTAGTTCTGCGTTACGTTCCGCGTAGTTCAGCGATAGCACGCGATATACAAAGGGGGAAAGATGCCAAGACGATCAGAAGACAGGACAAAGAAAGTAAAAAAGAAAAAGTTTGATTCAAAAAAAATTTTTTTCAGGAAAAAATCGTGCAGGTTCTGCTTAAATAAAACAGAGGCTATAGATTACAAAGATGTCATGAGGCTGAAAAGGTTTGTTACTGAAAAAGGCAAGATAATGCCGAACAGGCTCACAGGTAATTGCGCAAAACACCAGCGTAAGATAGCAACCGCCATAAAAAGAGCAAGGTATATGGCGATACTGCCATATGTAGGAGAATAAATAATCGCAGAACCACGCGGAAGCCCGCCATTGTTTCGTTGGCGGGACGCGGAAAAACACGGAAGCTATATTTGAATTTCAGCGTAGTTCTGCGTTACGTTCCGCGTAGTTCAGCGATAAACAAAGGGAGCAGGGAGTCGATATCATGAAAGTCATATTGATAGAGGATATTAAAAGCGTGGGTTCGATGGGGGACATATTAGATGTGAAAGACGGATATGCCAGGAATTTTTTGTTTCCGAAAAATCTGGCGCGCTTAGCATTAAATTCCAATTTAAAAATAATAGATGACATCAAAAAGAAAAAAGCGCTTAATGCGGCAAAAGAGAAAAAAGGGGCCGAGGCTTTAAAGGAAAGAATATCAACCCTTTCCTGCACCATACCCGTAGAGGCAGGAGAGGGTGATAAACTTTTCGGCAGCGTCACAAGCCATGACATAAGCCTGGCATTCGAGTCGGAAGGGCTCTCTATAGACAAGCGCCAGATAAACATGGAAGAGCCGATAAAAAAATTAGGCGTTTATAAGATAGCCGTGAAACTTCATCCGGAAGTGACTGCTGAGGTGAAGGTGTGGGTGGTGAAGAAATAATCGCGGAACTACGCGGAAGCCCGCCATTGTTTCATTGGCGGGACGCGGAAAAACGCTGAAATTTGAATAGAGTTTCCGCGTAGTTCTGCGTTACGTTCCGCGTAGTTCAGCGATAGCATGGGAGCTAATAATTAGTAGGGCACACAATAGCAGCTTATAGCAGCTGTAGGGCACACTTTAGTGTGCCAAGTGTGCCAATT
>PEUD01000016.1 GCA_002780805.1 Candidatus Omnitrophica bacterium CG02_land_8_20_14_3_00__42_8
GCTTTTGCAAAATAAAAGGCCTTAAAAGAAGGCAGGACGGCGGGGACGGCGGCAAGGGCGGAGACATAGTCCTGATAGCCGACAAGAATGTCCAGACCCTCATGGATTTTTATTTCCGCAGGCATTTCAGGGCGGACAAGGGTTCAAACGGCTCAGGCAATAACAGAAAAGGGGCGAATGCGGCTGACTGTATTATAAGGCTTCCTTTGGGCACCATTATAAAAGATCGATACGAGGACATCACGTATTGCGATTTGAAAGAAAGCGGCCAGTCGGTAATTCTCATAAAAGGCGGCTCAGGCGGCCATGGTAATTCCAAGTTCAGGCAGGCTACGGCAGGAGATCCCGGCGAAGAAAAAGAAATAACCATGGAGCTGAAATTAATAGCTGACGTGGGTATAATCGGCTATCCGAACGCTGGAAAATCGAGCCTGATTTCACGTATATCAAAAGCTAAATCAAAAATAGCCAGCTATCCGTTTACTACAAAGGCCCCTGTACTTGGCGTTGTGAGGATGGATGGAGAAAGAAGCTTTATTATCTGCGATATACCTGGCCTTATAGAAGGCGCCCATGCCGGCAGAGGGCTTGGGGATGATTTTTTGCGCCACGTCGAGCGCACGAGAGTTCTCATACACATGATAGATATGGCCGGCGTTGACTGCAGGGACCCGGCAGATGATTTTAAGTCCATAAATAATGAGTTAAAACTTTATAATCCGGAACTGGTGAAAAGGCCTCAGGTCATTGCGGTAAATAAAATGGATATACCTGAAGCAAAAGAAAATTTGAAAGCGTTTAAGAAAAAAGTGAGGAAAACAGTTTATCCGATATCCTGCGTCACAGGCGAAGGGATAAAAGAATTATTGGAAGCGGTGTATAGGAAAATAAGAAAATAGGGACAGGTTCATTTTTAGATAAAATAAGAAATGGTAAAAATGAACCTGTCCCTATTTTCAGGGCATATGGAACGCGAAAAGATAAAGAAAGCAAAGCGAATAGTTATAAAGGTAGGCGCGAGCGTCCTGACGCGCGCAGGGGGCGGCCGCGGCTCCCCCCTACGGCTTGACGAGAGATGGATAAAGAATTTTGCCAGGCAGGTAGCGGCTTTATTCAAGGAAGGCCGTCAGGTGATAATAGTTTCTTCCGGAGCTATCGCGGCAGGCATGGGCCTATTGGGCATGAAAAAGAGGCCTAAGAGCCTGCCTGAACAGCAGGCCTGCGCGGCGCTGGGCCAGGGATATCTCATGAAAACATACGAGGAGCATTTCAAGAAAAACGGTTTTCACGCCGCTCAGATACTCTTGACGTGGGAAGATATAAGAGAAAAACGCAGGTATTTGAACGCGGAAAATACTTTGCATGTGCTTTTAAGCAAAAAGGCAGTGCCTGTCATAAACGAAAACGATACGGTCTCCGTGGATGAAATAAAGTTCGGAGATAATGACAAGCTCTCGGCTCTAGTCGCAAGCCTTGTCTCAGCTGATTTATTGATTATGCTTACGGATGTCGAGGGTTTATATATAGACGATAAGAAAACCGTAGCCGGAGTCGTAAAAGACATACACGCAGACATTGAGAAAATGGCGGCCGGTACTGATAAAGAATGTTCCCGCGGAGGAATGAAGACAAAATTAGATGCCGCGAAGATAGCCGTTAAATCAGGCATAGATTGCGTCATAGCTAACGGAAGAGAAAAGGATATACTTTTAAAGATCGTGAACGGAGAAAAGGCAGGCACTCTTTTTCAGGCTTATAAGAACAAGATAACAGGCAGGGATTTTTACGACAAGGCCATAAACCGGGTGATTTTATAAATAAGGTTACACTATGACAATGTCAGAGTGTAACCTTATATTGATATGGTTAGGAAATTAAAATGCAGCTCAAGAATAAAGTTATTAAATTATTAAAAGGGGCAAAGGAAGCTTCTTTCTGCCTTGCTAAAGTCAGCGCCAAAGAAAAAGACGCGGCTTTGTCTAAGATGGCTTCAGCTCTTTTGAAAAATACAAAATATCTTTTATCGGAAAATTCAAAAGATGTGGCATTAGCGAATGAAATCGGCCTTTCAGAATCTCTTGTGGACAGGCTTACCCTTACGGAAAGACGCGTAAAGGAAATGGCGGATTCTTTAAAACAGGTCGTGTCTTTAAAGGATCCGGCCGGTAAGATGCTCAGGCAATGGAAAAGGCCCAACGGGCTTATCATAAAAAAGATTTCTGTGCCGATAGGTGTTATAGGAATTATATATGAATCAAGGCCTAACGTAACGAGCGATTGCGCGGGCCTCTGCCTTAAATCAGGCAATGCGTGCGTTCTGAGAGGAGGGAGCGAAGCCATAAATTCCAACAGGGCGATTCACGGCGTGATTACGAAGGGCCTCCGGGAATTTAATATACCTGAATCAGCCATTACGATGATTGATACGGCTGATAGAAAAGCAGTGGAGATTTTATTAAAACAGGACAGCCTCGTAGACGTGGTTATCCCCAGAGGCGGAGAAGGCCTTATAAGATACGTTGCGGAAAATTCATCGATTCCGGTTATAAAGCATTATAAAGGCGTCTGTCATTTATACATTGATAAAGACGCTGATTTTAAAATGGCCATGGACATCATGCTCAACGCGAAAGTCCAGCGTCCAGGGGTCTGCAATGCCATAGAAAAGATGCTGGTCCATAAGGACATAGCGCGTAAATTTCTGCCCCAGGCAGCCGGGGTTTTGGACGATAAAGGCGTAGAGCTCAGAGGCTGCTCCTGGACGCTGAAGATCCTGAAGGGCATAAAGAAAGCTGTTGAGAAAGACTGGTATGAAGAATATCTGGATTTGATTTTGGCAATCAAGGTGGTAAAAAGCGTGGATGAGGCGATCAGTCATATAAATAAATACGGCTCAAGGCATTCAGATGCGATTGTCACTAAAAATAAGCTGGCCGCGGATAAATTCTTAAAAGAAGTGGATTCCGCTTGCGTCTATCATAACGCGTCCACGAGGTTTACGGACGGATATCAATTCGGCATGGGCGCTGAGATAGGCATAAGCACGGACAAGATTCACTGCCGCGGCCCTATGGCGCTTGAGGAACTCTGCATTTATAAATACGTAATTTTCGGTTCCGGCCAAACCCGTGCCTAACTAAGGTTACACTCTAACATTGTCATAGTGTAACCTTATTTGAGATGCAATATATTGATTTAGGATTAAGCGATTATAAAGAGGCATATAAGGCGCAGTGCGAAATTAGAAGCAAGGTGGCTGGCGGCGCATGCGAAAACACCCTGATTATTACAGAGCATAAGAGTGTTATAACAATAGGCAGGAAAGGCTCGGCCAGGCATTTACTGAGGGCCGGCAAATTTTTAGCCGGCCTTGGCATAGAAGTTTTAGATATTGACAGGGGCGGGGATATTACGTATCACGGCCCAGGCCAATTAGTCGCTTATCCGATTTTTAAATTAGAAAACGAGGCAAGAGACATACACGGTTTTTTAAGATTTCTGGAAGATGTGGGAATAAATTTTTTAAGTAAATATGGCGTAGAAGCCGGGACAGTGCCCGGCATGAGAGGGGTCTGGGTTAAAGGCGCTAAAATCGCTTCGATAGGCATAGGCGTGAAAAAATGGGTCACGTATCACGGCATGGCAATAAACATAAACCCGGATCTGCGGCCTTTTTCGTTTATAAAACCTTGCGGCATAGATGGAGTCAATATAACTTCGCTGGAAAATTTGCTGAAGGAAAAATTAGATATTGAAGACGCAAAACGCAGGCTCAGAGAGTCATTTGAAGAGGTTCCCTTACTGGCTGAGGCAGTCTGTAAGAGGGAATGAAAATTTTAGAGGGACAAGAGAGCTTATTTCCAAGCTCGGGCTCAATACAGTATGCCAGGCCGCCCGCTGTCCCAATGTACACGATTGTTTTTCAGCTAAAAGGTGCACATTTCTGATACTCGGAAAAATCTGCACCCGTTCCTGCAGGTTCTGCGCCGTAGAAAAAAACAGATTAGAATTAAAAGCTCCGGATAAGGAAGAGCCACTGAAGATTAAAGAAGCGGTTGAAAAGCTGGGTGTTAAAAATGTAGTAATTACTTCTGTTACAAGGGACGATTTGGCTGACGGAGGCGCGAGCTGCTTCGCAGATTGCATAAATACATTAAAAAGTACAGGCAGGGGATTGAAAATAGAGGCGCTGGTTCCGGATTTTCTTGGAAATAAAAGTTCAATTGAAAAGGTTGTATCCGCGAGGCCTGACGTTTTGTCGCATAATATAGAAACCGTGCCAAGGCTTTATGGTAAGGTTCGGCCTGAATCGGATTATAATCGTTCTTTGGAGGTGCTCAGATACGCTAAAGAGCTGGATGGCGGCATAACTACGAAAAGCGGAATTATGGCGGGCCTCGGCGAGCTTAGAGAAGAGATTCTGGGCGCAATGGGAGATCTCAGAAAAGCGGATTGCGATATTATTACTATCGGGCAGTATTTAAAACCGGATGCCGGCTGTCTGGAAGTGGAAGAATTTTTGGAACCCGGAGAATTTGATAAATTTTCAAAATGGGCGAAGGAAGCGGGGTTTAAAAAATATTACTGCGGCCCGTTTGTCAGAAGTTCGTATGAGTTCTCGACTCCCCGCCACAGAAACAATGGCGGGCCGCTCGAACAATATTCTTCGAGCGAGTCCCTCGGCTTCGCTCGGGATAAACTCCGCGAGTCGAGAAGATATAGGAGGTAACTGTGGCTGAATTAAAATTACCTGAGCTGGCGGAAGGAGTTAATGAGGCAGTTGTTTCTTTCTGGCATTTTAAAGAAGGGGACAGCATCAAAGAAGGCGACGAGATAGTTGAGATGGCCACTGATAAGGCGGCGTTCAACGTGCCTTGCAAATTCTCAGGAGTTTTAAAAAAGATAGCGGCTCATGAGGGTGATACTGTTAAGGTAGGAGAAGTGTTGGCGATAGTAGAATAAACCGGAGGGGAAAATGAAAGAGATACTGGAGATTTTGGAAAAAGACGCAAGGACAACCCCTGGAGAGATAGCCAGGATGCTCAAGAAAAGCGTCAGCGTTGTAAAAAACGCGATTAAGAAGTACGAAAAAGAAGGCGTAATAGTTAAATATAAAACAGTCCTGAACACGGACATATTAAAAGATGGCGTACAAAAGGTGAGGGCGCTGATAGAGGTAAGGGTCGCCCCTCAAAGAGGCCATGGTTTTGACCATATAGCTGAGAGGATATACAGGTTTCCCGAGGTCGTCAGCTGTTCCCTTTTGTCGGGTGCTTACGATCTTTTGCTGGTTGTCGAAGGCAAAGATATCCAGGAAGTCAGCAGCTTTGTCTCCGAAAGGCTTGCCACGATAGATAATGTCAACAGCACTGTCACACACTTTATCCTCAAGAGATACAAAGCAGACGGGGATATATTGAAACGCATAGAGCGGAATAACCGCATAGCAATATCATTTTAATTGGTTAAGTTCTCGACTGGGCTTGCGCGTATAGTCGAGTAGTCCGCTCGAACAGTATTAGTTAGTCTTATTAATATTCTTCGAGCGGTCATGAGAGCATACTAAGATAGCAGAGTCGAGAAGAAAAGGATTGTATCAATATGAAAATTTCTAAAGTAGTTGAAAAAATAAAGCCGTCAGGCATAAGGGAATTTTTTGATCTCGTGATAGGCATGAAGGACGTTATTTCTCTTGGCGTGGGAGAGCCTGATTTTGTAACGCCCTGGAATATATGCGAGTCAGCCATGTTCTCCCTGGAGAAAGGTTATACTTCTTACACATCCAATAAAGGCTTGTATGAGCTGAGGTTTGCTATATCCAGGTACCTGAAAAATAAATTTTCTCTTTCTTATAACCCTGACCATAATATTCTTATTACTACGGGAGTCAGCGAAGCGGTTGATCTTGCTTTAAGGGCTATTTTAAACCACGGGGATAAAATACTTATCCCTGACCCTTCTTACGTATCGTACGATCCTGTCAGCGAACTGGCGGGGGGGAAGGTTATAACGGTAAAGACAAGCGAATCCGACAATTTTAAATTAACGCCCAAACTCCTTAAGAAATATATTTCAAAAGGCGTGAAGGCAATTGTCCTGAATTATCCCGCGAACCCGACAGGTGTTTCCTATCCAAAAAAAGAGCTCATGGCCCTTTCCAGGGTTTTTATAGACAACGACCTGATTGTTATAAGCGACGAGATATATGACGAGCTTACCTATGATTTTCCGCATACACCTCTGGCTGCATTGCCGGGCATGAAACAGAGGACAATATATCTGAATGGTTTTTCAAAGACATTTGCGATGACAGGGTGGAGAGTGGGTTACGCGTGCGGCCCGGAAGAAATAATAAGCGCAATGACAAAGATCCATCAATACACGATGTTGTGCGCGCCTGTAATGGGCCAGCTGGGCGCAATAGAGGCGCTGAGAGGCTCTGCCAAATCCGCGCTAGAGATGAAAAGAGAATACAAAAGGCGCAGGGAGTTTATCGTGTCAAAACTTAACGAGATAGGGCTTTACTGCGCTATGCCCGAAGGGACTTTTTACGTTTTTCCCTCAATTAAAAATACAGGCATGGGTTCCGTGGATTTCGCAAAGGGACTGTTATCCAAAGAAAAGGTCGCGGTAGTGCCGGGCACTGCGTTTGGTCCGCAGGGAGAAGGCCATATAAGAATAGCTTACGCCTCCGACATGGACAATCTTAAAGAAGCGGCTCAGCGCATAGAACATTTTTTAAAAAATAATGTATAGCCATAAAAGAGTCCTTTTGATGTATATAACTTCAAATTCAGGGCATTACAGGGCAAGCCTTGCGATTGAAAGCGCGTTAAAAACGCTTTCCCCGGGCATAATCACAATGAACATAAATGGTTTTGCCTACACTAATCCTATCCTGGAGAAGTTAATCAATAGGACATACATGAGCGTTATAAAGAATAATCCAGAAGTGTGGGAGTATCTTTATGATAATCCCAAGGTGCTAAAAAGCGTGCAGGGCCTGAGGAACGCCATTCACAGATCTAACTCTAAAAAATTAAAAGTCCTGATTCAGGATGAGTTTAAGCCTGACGCTGTTGTGTGCACCCAGGCGTTTCCATGCGGCATGGTAGCCGATTACAAAAAGTACCTGGGCTTGGACCTCCCGCTTTTCGGTGTCCTGACCGATCACGCCCCTCACTCATACTGGATATTTGACAATGTTGATTATTACATAGTTCCGTCGGAAGCCAGCAGAAATCATTTTATGAGAAACGGAGTGGCGGGCGCAAAGATAAGGGTTTTTGGCATACCAATCGACCCGAAATTCAGTATAAACTACGGGAAAGCAGAGATATGCAAAAAATTGGGCCTGGATAGCCGCAAGCGGACTGTTCTTATAATGGGCGGGAGCCAGGGCCTGGGCCCTGTTGAGAAAATGCTGGATGCGTTAGAGCGCGTAACCTTTGATTTTCAGGTCATTGTGGTTTGCGGCATCAACAAGCGGCTTCAGAAGACATTGACCAAAAGGCTGAAAAGGTATAAGAAAAAAATGTTAGTCTTCGGCATGGCAGAGAATGTGCATGAATTAACAGAGGCCTCAGATCTCATAATAACCAAACCGGGCGGGCTGACAACCTCTGAAGCGCTGGCGAAAAACCTGCCCATGATTATAATTCACCCTATACCGGGGCAGGAAACAAAGAATACGGATTTTCTTTTACAGCAGGGCGTTGCGCTGAGGGCAGAAGACGGTGATGACGTGGCGGTCATTGTGCAGGAATTATTCTCAAATAGCGTGAAGTTAGACGAGATGCGTAAGAAAGCGGATTTAATAAAGAAACCGGACTCAGCAATGGATATCGCGCAGCTTATACTTAGCGCGATTAAATAATTTAATAGTTTTGCGCGAAGCTTTGCTTCGCTACTCCTAACTTAAAAATGTTTTTTTATATTTTATACAGAATAGGTTATTTCCTGGCAAATATTTTACCTTTAAAGCTTGCCTACAGCCTCGCGAAAAGAGCCGCCGACGTCCAGTATTTCTTTTCAACAAAAGACAGGGCATCGGTTGCACAAAACCTCGGCATCATAACAAAGAAGGATGATAGAGAATGCCAGAAGCTCGCCCGGCGGGTATTCAGGAATTTCGGACTGTATCTGGTGGATTTTTTCAGGATGTCAAATCTGAGCGTTGAGGATGTAAAAAAAAGAATAAAGGTGGAGGGCATTGAAAATGTAGACGGAGTTTTGAAGCGAGATAAAGGCGGGATTATCCTGACGTGCCATATCGGAAATTGGGAGATGGGAGGCGTTGCCATGGCCATGCTTGGATACGACATAAGCGCTGTCGTCCTGAACCATAAGCACAAAAATATAAATGATTTTTTCATAAAACAACGCGAAGAAAAAGGCCTGAAGGTGATACCGATAGATTATAGCATGAAACGCTGTATATCGGTCTTGCGGAAAAAGGGCCTGCTGGCACTTGTGGGTGACAGGGACTTTACAAATAACGGGATAGTTATGGATTTTTTCGGCATGCCTGCGAGCATCCCGAAAGGCCCGGCCATGTTTAGCCTGAAAACAAATTCGCCCATTATCCCGGGGATGCTTGTGAGGCGGAACTCTTTTAACTATAAACTCATATTCGATACTCCGATAGAGTTGAAAGAAACCCCTGGAATGGATAAGGATGAAATTATAAAAGATGCCTCTAAAAAATTTGTTTCTGTTATGGAGAAAAACATAAGCGCATATCCTGATCAATGGCTTATATTCAGAAAGTTTTGGGAGGCGCCTGTTGACGCCCTGGTGCTATAACTGCAGGGGAGGGTTTGAAACCCTCCCCTGCAATGAATATCAATGAATATTTTCATAGTAATTCCTGCATATAACGAAGCGAAGACCATAGGCTCTATTGTAGGCGCGCTGGACAAAAGAGGTTTTAGAGTTATTGTTGTTGACGACGGCTCCAGGGATAATACGATAATGGAAGCCAATAAGTTCGGGGCGGAGATTATAGCGTACGCGAAGAATACAGGCAAAGGCCGCTCTATACGCGAAGGCCTGAAATATGCCATGGAAAACAACTGCGAAGCTGCTATTACAATGGACGGGGACGGCCAGCACAGCATTGATGATATCGATAAATTTATTGAGGAGTATAAAAAATCAGGAGCTGACCTGATTTTAGGGAACAGGCTTCATGACCCCATGAAGATGCCTTTTATAAGGCGGTGCACTAATTTTATCATGTCCTTTGTGATATCTCTCCTTATCGTGGAAAAAGTTGAAGATTCTCAGTGCGGCTACAGGCTTATATCCAGAAAAGGCATAGAGAAAATGAATCTGAATACTACGAAGTATGAGATAGAATCAGAGATGCTTACGGAAGCCAGGCGCAGGGGCTTAAAGATCTCTTGCGTAAACATAAAATCCATATATGAAGGTGAAACCAGCCAGATAAACCCATTTTTGGATACCTTCAGATTCATAAAATTTATTATCAATGAATATACGCGAAAATGATTTTGGCGAGATGCGGCGGAAGATGGTCATTGATCAATTATCAGGCCGGGACATTAAAGACAAGCTGGTCCTAGATATTTTTGGAAAAGTCCCCCGCCACAAATTTACAGGCCCTGAATTTTATAAAGACGCCTACAGCGATTTCCCATTACCAATAGAAAACGAGCAGACCATATCTCAGCCTTACATAGTAGCGCTTATGGTGCAGCTCCTGGATATTAAAAAGAGCGACAGGATCCTTGAGATAGGGACTGGTTCCGGTTATCAGGCAGCGATACTTGCTGAGCTGGCAAATCAGGTGTTTTCAGTAGAACGGTTAAAGAATTTAACAGAAAAGGCTATGACGGTTTTGGAAGAGATGGGCTATAAAAATATTACGCTCACTAGCGGCGACGGTACAATGGGCTGGGAGGAATTTGCGCCTTTTGATAAGATTGTTGTTTCAGCCAGCGCAGAATTTGTGCCGGAGCCTCTTATAAAACAGCTGAAATCCCCTGGCAAACTTGTCATGCCTGTCGGCCCGAGAATCAGCCAGGAACTTTTAATCATAGAAAAAACAGCCAAAGGAGAGGTGTTGGAAAAAAGAATCTGCGGATGCGTATTTGTTCCATTGATTGGCAAATACGGGCGGAAGGATAATGATGCAAGAAAGGATATTTAATTTTTTTACTTCTTTTGGATTTTCTCCCAAGGCTGTAATTCTATTACTCGGCGCATTGCCTGTTACAGAATTGAGGGCAGCTATTCCTATAGGCCTGTTGATATTAAAACAAAGTGTTAAAACTACATTTTTCTTTTCAGTATTAGGGAATATCCTGCCGATAGCGCCTATATATTTTTTATTAACACCTGTTTCTAAGAAACTCAGCAAGGCTGAATATATGCAGAAATTTTTTGCATGGCTTTTTAAAAGGGCCAATACTCATGCGGGTATTGTGGAAAAATATGAGGCAATAGGGCTGATGTTATTCGTAGCAGTGCCTTTGCCTGGTACAGGGGCGTGGACAGGGGCTATAATCGCCTCGCTTTTACGCATGCGCTTCATACCCGCTTTTATAGCAGTTTCAGCCGGGGTTATTATAGCAGCTGTCATAGTGACCGCGCTTACGAAAATAGGGACAGCGGCCATTTTTTAGTTTTTTTAAAGTTAGAAAATAAAATATGACAAAAATGGCCGCTGTCCCTATTAAAATATGATACATATTTATACCGGAAATGGTAAGGGTAAGACTACTTCGAGTTTCGGCCTTGCTATGCGGGCGAGCGGCCAGGGGTTAAAGGTTATTATCTTCCAATTCCTGAAACCAAAATCGCTTGTAACAGGAGAGGAAATTTCTGCAAAGAAAATAAAAAACTTAAAAATAGTAAAATATGAGCAATCGCATCCCATGTTTAACGCGGGGGCAGATGTCAAAAAATCTATTAAAAAGGCAATGACTGAGGCAAAAAAGGCGATTTTTAGCAAAAGATATAATATGGTCATACTGGACGAAATAATAAATGTTTTAGACCAGGGATTTGCGGAAAAAAAAGATTTTTTAGAGCTGATTAAAAAGGCCCCAAAGGACGTGGAGCTGGTTTTTACAGGGAGAGGCGACATATCTGATATCGAGCAATTCGCGGATTACGTAACTATAATGATAGACAAGAAACATCCGTTCAGACAGCGCGTGAACGCCCGGCGCGGCATAGAATATTAAATTTAAACTGAACAATATTCTTCTCGACTTTGCTCGAAGAATATTGTTCGAGCGGCCCGCCATTGTTTCTGTGGCGGGGAGTCGAGAACCATTCATGAAGAAGGTGTTAGTTTTTATTTTTCTTTTATTTTTAGCATTGGAGGGCAAGG
>PEUD01000149.1 GCA_002780805.1 Candidatus Omnitrophica bacterium CG02_land_8_20_14_3_00__42_8
TTTACGTTTACAGGCGTGCTTGTGGCGTTTTTTGTCACAGATACGACTTTGAGCATAATAAGTTTTCTGGGTATGGTGATGCTCATGGGCATAGTCGTGAATAACGCCATTGTGTTGATAAGTTATATAAATATACTGAGGGCCAGAGGCCTTGAAATAAAAGACGCAATAACACAGAGCGGCAAGGAAAGGCTCAGGCCTGTTCTCATGACTACGATCACTACGCTTGCCGGGCTTTTGCCGCTTGCGTTGTCCAGAGGCGAAGGTTCAGAAACATGGAATCCGCTTGGAATTACTATGATAGGCGGCCTGGCTGTGTCGACGTTTATCACAATGCTTTTTGTTCCGACCCTCTACGCTGTCTTTGAGAGCCGGTTGAAGAGCAATAAAAAATAAAGTTATCCACAATGTAGGTGACCCTTAAGGGTCACCTACATTGTGGATAACTAAATAATCAGAGGTTAATATGAAAATGGTGATGATAGCTTACAATGAGGCAATGGACATGGAAGTGATGGAAGTCCTGGAAAATTGCGCCATGAAAAATTATACCAAAGTCATGGGCGTTTTTGGCAAGGGCGCTATGTCAGGCACTCATATGGGCAATGACATATGGCCAGGGAAGAACAATGTGCTCTATGTTGCCTGCAGGGAAGATGATGCAAAACAATTAGTTTCCTGCGTTAAAAACCTGCGCAAAAAACTCGGCCGCGAAGGTATCAAAGCATTCACCTGGAATCTGGAAGAAATAACAGAATAACAGAATAATTCTCTCGCCCTATGATATTTTTTATGATACAATAATAAAATTATGAACCCAGCCCTTCCTTTTGGGCTGGGATACGTATCAGAAAGGAAGAGCTGGGTGAATATTCAGGATGGGTGGGAAAAGGCTTTAAAAAATACAAATATCATAAGGCCCAGGTCCAAGGATCTTCTGACCTTTGAGGCCACAGATGTCCCGTATATACTTTTATCCGAGTCTTTGGTTAATCTGGGTGATACTGTGGTTAGAAAAGGCCATGTGAAAGTCGAAAGGCCGGCCATAATACTTCCGGGCAACCTGCCTCAATTTGAAGGTTTTGATTTTGAGAAAGAATTTCATTCAGGCCAGGATATGATTCTGAATTTTCTTCTGGTCCGCGGTGTTACATTCCCTTCTTTAAAGTACAACAATAAAACATATTCGCTTGACGTTTACGAGGGCCATCTTGAAAAGGCGGTAGAATATTATTCCGATAAACTGCAGCGGGGAGAAGACGTGGCTAACGGTCTGATTACCGGGCCGGAAGAATCATGGCAGTTTTCCATCCTGATTTTTATAGCCACTCAGATTATACGCTCGGCAGATAGCGATATAAAAAGATTATTGGAACGGTTCAGAGAAGGACGAGACAGTCTTTCGTAACAATCCTGCCTTTGCGTCTTTATGGTTAAAAAAGATATAAAGAACTTTACCCTCGGAGAACTTAAAGAAGAATTTAAAAAAAATTCAGAGCCTCCTTACAGGGCTGAGCAGATTTTTTCCTGGATTTATAAAAAAGGCGCAGAAGATTTTAGCGCTATGAATAATATCCCCAAGCTATTCATGGACAAACTGGCTGAATCCTATTATATAGGCGATATAAAACCTTTAAAGCATCTTAAGTCTATTGACGGAACTGCTGAAAAAGTTTTATTTGAGCTTGACGACGGTAATTTAATAGAAACAGTGCTTATCTATTCAAATAAGAGAAAGACAGTGTGTATTTCAACTCAGGCGGGTTGTAAGTATGCCTGCGTATTCTGCGCAAGCGGCATGAATGGTTTTAAAAGAGATTTAAGCGTATCCGAGATATTGAGCCAAATGTTATTTCTGGAATATAGTTTGAAGCATGATATAACAAATTTTGTTTTTATGGGCATGGGGGAACCGCTTGATAATTATGAAAATGTGTCCAAAGCTATAAAGATAATGAATTCTCCTAAGGCAATGGGGATAGCGGCCAGGAGAATCACTGTTTCGACTTCCGGCATCATACCCGGCATAGAAAAATTCAAGGAGTTGGGTTTGCAGGTTAATCTATCCATATCTCTTCATGCCGCGAATAATAGACTCAGGGATAGCCTGATGCCTGTTAATAAAAAATATCCTATCGAGAAACTTATAAAAGCTTGCGAGGTTTACATAGATGGCGGCGGCAGGATGCTTACGCTTGAATATATAGTGCTTAAAGATGTAAATGATTCGCAAAAAGATATAGATGGCTTGTCGAAAATAGCAAAAAGATTAAAGGCAAAGGTTAATCTCATACCTTATAGCTGCGTGGCCGGCCTGGAATTTAAATCCCTTTTGAGGGAAGACGTAGAAAATGTAGAATCCGGTCTTCTGAAAAAAGGTATCAGCGTAACAGTAAGGGAATCTAAAGGCAAAGATATAATGGCTGCCTGCGGCCAGCTCGCTGGAACTATTATAAGGTGACACTCTGACAATGTCAGAGTGTCACCTTTGGATGGGGATATGGTAAAGTCAGGCATAAAAATATGGCCGAAGAATGAGAGGCCCAGGGAGAAGCTTTTTAAATACGGGGAGCATACGCTTAGTAACGCGGAGCTCCTTGCGATAATATTACGTACAGGCGTGAAAGGCATGAGCGCTGTGGATCTGGGGCGGCAGATAATAGGGCATTTCAAGACTTTTAGAAACATGAGCCATACTGATATTTCTGAAATGAGGAGTTTTAAAGGCCTGGGGGATGCGAAGATAGCGCAATTAAGGGCTAGTTTTGAGATAGCGAGACGGTTCATGTCCGAGCCTAAAAAACCATCCAGCTCAATAAAATCCCCAAAAGACGCAGCCCGGCTTTTTATGCCGAGATTAAGGGATATCAAAAAGGAAATATTTCAGGTGTTGTTGTTGAATAGCAAAAATAATATAATAGATATTGTTGAAATAGAGGAAGGGACTGTTGACCAGGCTAATCCCAATATCAGAGAGATAGCCCTAAAGGCGCTTCAGAACTTCGCGGTAAATATAATAACGGTTCATAATCATCCTTCAGGAGAACCCGAACCCAGCAAAGAAGACGTAATGTTTACCAAGAATCTTATAACAGCTTGCAGGGCGTTGCAGATAAATGTCTTGGACCATATTATAATAGGGGATAATAAATATTACAGTTTTGCGGAACATAAGCGTCTTTAGAACGAAGACATGCGCCCGTAGCTCAAATGGATAGAGTGGCTGGCTTCGAACCAGTAGGCTGGGTGTTCGATTCACCCCGGGCGCGCCAAATCCGCCAAAGGCTATACATTAAAATTATTGACGAAGTTTTTAACCTGTGGTATCATTTGAACTTAACGTTTGAACCAAATACGTGCCCCCATAGCTCAGCTTGGTAGAGCAGATCCCTCTTAAGGATAAGGTCACAGGTTCGAACCCTGTTGGGGGTACCATATTATATTACCAGAGGGTTCGAAGTGAGTCCCGATAAATGCGACAAATAGGAGCATTTGTTTATCGGGACGAGTGGCCGACCCGCCGTAGGCGGGCGCCGAACCCTGTTGGGGTACCATCAGGCTTCGTTCTTTAGATATAGAAGATAGATTTCCGTGACGAACTTCGCCTGATATAATTAACTATGCCCGGAGAAGCTCATCACGTATTTTACTTATAGATTTATAGAGCGAAGACGGGCGGATGGCGGAATTGGCAAACGCGTACGGCTTAGGACCGTATGGAGTAATCCTTGGAGGTTCAACTCCTCTTCCGCCCACCATTAGTTCATGGTTAACTAAACTGCGGGAGTAGCTCAGTGGTAGAGCTTTTCGTTGCCAACGAAAAGGTCGCGGGTTCGAGCCCCGTCTCCCGCTCCATAAATATTAAGCTTAGGGGCTCGAAGAGAGGCCTGTTTTAAAAAGCGACGAATAGGGGAGCGTTTCAAGGGCGAGTGGCCGACCCGAAGCGAAGCGAAGGGCGCCGAGCCCCGTCTCCCGCTCCATGAACCACTCGCTAAGCTATCCGCAAGGGGTTGAGTATTCGCTTGGGTTCATGGCAAGCCATAAACCTTTATACGATTTAGGGCCAAGAATAGGCGAAGCTAATTTTTTCAAAACATGTAAAACAGGAGGAGTTGTATGCGCATATTCGATTTTCTAAACGAGAAAGCAGTGTCAGCGGATTTGAAATCCCAGGATAAAAATAGCGTCATAAAAGAGCTGACAGAGCTCTTGGTTAAATCAGGCCAGCTCAAGCCTAAAAACAAAGACGGTGTTGTAAAAATACTTTTAAACAGAGAGTCTCTTGGTTCAACCGGTATAGGGCAAGGGGTTGCCATACCCCACGGAAAATGCGAACATGTAAGTGAGCTTGTAGGCGCTTTTGGCATATCTAAAAGCGGTATAAAATTTGATTCATTGGATGGAGAGCCGGCTTATATATTTTTCCTGCTATTGGCCCCTATTGAATCTTCAGGGCCGCATCTCAAGGCGTTAGCCAGAATCTCAAAATTGTTAAAAGACAAATATTTCAGGGATTCATTAAAAGGCTCGGACAGCGAAAAAACGCTAATCAAGATTATAAAAGAAGAGGACCAAAGAAGGGCATGATTTAGCAGCCATAGCAGCTCTATGGTACACTTTAGTGTGCCCAAAAAATTAAAGTTAAAGGATTTACATGAGAAGATTAAAATGGCTTTATCCCGGGATGAAAATAAAACGCTGGATATTTACTTCCGGCTCGGGCGTTTTATTAGTTGCTATAGGATCTATCGTATGGATGCTTAAAGGATTCACCGGATCCAGAATAATAGGTATTTCCGTTGTTGTCCTTGGCTCATTGATAGTCATATATGGTATGAAAAGAATGCTGAAATCATTCGTCGCGGTTTTTCTCCCGCAGAGAGAAAAAGAGCTAGTGGATATAATGTACCACTATCGGCAGCTTGAAAAAGGCCCGAAGGTTGTAGTTATAGGAGGGGGAACCGGGCTTTCGACCATTCTTCACGGTTTGAAAGAACATACAAGCAATATCACGGCAATAGTAACTGTCGCGGATGATGGCGGGTCTTCCGGAAGGCTAAGAGAGCAATTTGATATACTTCCGCCGGGAGACATAAGGAACTGTCTTGTTGCGCTCGCGGACGCAGAACCGTTAATGCAGGAATTGTTTCAGTTTAGATTCGGAGACGAATCAGAATTAAAGGGGCATAGTTTCGGAAATTTATTTATAACTGCGATGTGCAAGGTTACAGGTGATTTTGAAAAGGCGATAAAAGAATCCAGTAAGGTCCTCGCGATTAGAGGCAGCGTTATCCCGTCTACATTTGAGAAGGTCAAGCTTGTGGCGGAATACCAGAATGGGCAGAAGGCCACAGGGGAAACAAAGATAGCCAAACAGAACGCGCCTATAAAAAGAGTTTATTTAGACCCGCTGCATTGTAAAGCCAGCAAAGAATCTTTTGAAGCGATCGGAGAGGCGGACATAATAATTCTCGGGCCGGGCAGTTTATATACGAGCATTATCCCTAATCTTCTGGTGGATGGCATAACCGAAAAGATAGCTGAGAGCAAGGCGCAGAAAGTTTATATCTGCAATGTGATGACGCAAGCCGGCGAAACAGATAATTATACGGCATCTGACCACATGAACGCTATTATAGCGCATACAAGGCCTGATATAATTAATTATTGCGTAGTGAATACAGGCAAAGTCCTGAAAGAGCTTCTTAAAAAATACGAAGAAGAAGGCGCTTATCCTGTTGTAGCTGATTCTGACAAAATTACAGAGAATGGTTACAACGTGATAGAAGGCGACGTGGTAAATATTCAGAATTATGTAAGACACGATGCCAGGAAACTCTCAAAGATTATTATAGATCTTACCCTTAAGACAAAAGGCAAGAAAATATCCATTGATTAGGCGGGTTACCATGCTGATAGAAAAGAAATTAACCATTCAAAATGAGCAGGGGCTTCATGCCAGGCCTGCGGCGATATTTGTGCAGATAGCCAATAAATACGAAAGCAATATCATTGTGAGAAAAGGCAAACAGGAAGTTAACGGAAAATCCATAATGGGGCTATTGACTCTCGCGGCGGAAAAAGGCGCGAAGCTTAATATAAAAGCAAACGGCCCGGACGCAAAAGAAGCAATCGAGGAACTTGAAGAAGTAATACTGGGAGAAACGCCATAATGTCATCCGCCTTCGCTCTGGAGTATATGCGTAAGCTTGCTATGACGAGCTTCGGCGGACAACCCTGCGAAGCTCGTCATCCGTTCTTGAAGATATATCCCAAGAGCGAAGCAGGGTCATAGAGGATATTTAAAATGTTAAAAGGTATACCGGCTTCACCCGGAATAGTCGCAGGCAAGGCCTTTTTGTTTGATATAAGGCAGCTTATAGTAACCGAAAAAGATATTAAACAGGATGCCGTACCTTCCGAGATCACCCGCTTTGAAGAAGCCCTCATAAAGACGCGTTCGGAGATACTCACTATACAGAAAAAGATTTCGCGTGAGATGGGAGCCCAGCACGCGGAGATATTCAATGCGCATTTACTTGTCCTGGAGGACAGGACGCTGATAGAGGAGATCATAGAAGGCCTTAAGAAAGAACTTAAATGTGTGGAATATATATTTTCGAAAGTTATAGGTAAATATATAAAAGTTTTTTCAAATATGAATGACGAATATCTGAAAGAGAGGACCAGCGACATAGAGGATGTCGGCAAGAGGATTTTAAAAAATCTTATAGGAGCGCAGGAAAAGACCCTTAGCGATTTGAAGGAGCAGGTGATAGTAGTCGCGTATGACCTCTCGCCTTCCGATACCGCTAATATGCATAAGAAGAATGTGATAGGATTTGTTACTGATATAGGCGGGAGGACTTCTCACACCGCAATTATGGCAAAATCCCTGGAGATCCCGGCTGTCGTCGGCCTTGAAAAGGCAACAGTTAGGATAAAGACAGGAGATACCCTGATTGTGGACGGCACCGAGGGCATTGTAATAATAAATCCCGACAAGTCAGTCCTTAAAAAATACGAGACAAAGCAGCAGAAGTTTGCGGAGTTTGGGAAGATACTCCTGGATTTTAAAGATACCCTCGCCGCCACTATTGACGGCCACAGGGTGGAGATATCCGCAAACATTGAATTGCCGGATGAAGTTGATTCTGTTATTGCGCATGGCGCGGAAGGTATAGGCCTGTACCGCACAGAATTTCTTTACATGAACAGAAATGATATTCCCGATGAGGAAGAACAATTCGAGGCGTATAAAAAAGTAGCCGCCAAACTTTCTAAAAGCCCTGTCATAATACGCACGCTTGACCTGGGCGGAGATAAATTTTTATCGCAGCTTAAATTCCCGCATGAGATGAATCCGTTTCTCGGGTGGAGGGCTATAAGATTCTGCCTTGCAAGGCCCGAGATATTCAAAGCACAGTTAAGGGCTATGTTGCGCGCAAGCGTATTCGGAAATGTCAAAATTATGTTTCCTATGATATCGGGACTTGGAGAGCTTAGGCAGGCTATAAAAGTTTTAGAGGAAGCGAAACAGGAATTAAAAAATAAAAAGATGAATTTTAACCATGATATAGAAGTAGGGGCGATGATAGAGATCCCGTCAGCCGCGCTCACCTGCGACCTTTTAGCTAAGGAAGTGGATTTCTTCAGCATAGGGACCAATGACCTTATACAGTATTCTCTGGCAGTAGACAGGGCTAATGAAAAAATAGCCTACCTTTACAGGCCTACCCATCCGGCAGTGCTCAGGCTTATAAAAAATATCATAGATTCAGGGCATAAGGAAAATATATGGGTAGGTATGTGCGGAGAGATGGCGGCAGAGTCCGGATTTGTCCTTATACTGCTGGGGCTGGGGCTGGACGAGTTCAGTATGAGCCCTTTAACGATTCCAGAGATGAAATATGTTGTAAGCAACGTGAAATTTGAAGATGCCAGAAAAATCGCGGAAGAGGCATTGAGTTTACCTACAGGTGAAGAGATAGAGGCTTTTGCAAATAAACGGCTGAACGAGTTTATCCCCTGGCTAAAAAAGACTAAACGATCTCCGGCATGAATAAACTAGACAATTCAAAATTCATAGAAAAGCTGGACCGTTCAAATATGCTGAAGTTCATTTCAGACCTGCCGGGACAATGCCCTGATGCCTATCGCATCGGGATTTCCGCCGGCATAAATAAACCTGCAGTAAAAATAAACAATATAGTATTCGCAGGTGTGGGTGGGTCCGGCATAGGGGCTGAGCTGATTAAAGTTTATCTGGAGGATGAACTTAAGATACCTGTATTGATATGCCGTAATTATACCCTCCCTGACTTTGTAAATGAAAATACGCTTTTATTCTGTTCAAGCTATTCCGGGGCTACAGAAGAGACGCTTTCCTGTTTTGAGCATGGCCTGCGGAGAAAAGCTTATATAATAACGATTGGCGCGGGAGGAAAATTAAAGGAAGTATCTCTAAAAAATAACGCCGTTCACATATTAATTCCGTCCGGATATCCTCCCAGGACAGCTATCGGCTATATGTCTATAACAGTGCTTGGCGTTTTAGCGAAGCTCGGGCTCATAAAAGATAAAGAAAATGACGTGAAAGAACTTTATTCCATCCTTTCTGATATCAGGGATAAAGAGGCGGGTTTCAACGTGCCTCTGGAAAAAAATATCTCCAAGCAGATAGCCTTTAAACTTTACAAAAGGTATCCCGTAATATACGGAACGGCTGATACCACGGAAGCCGTGGGCAATAGATGGAGAGAGCAGATCGCGGAGAACGGAAAGGCGCTTTCATCCAGCAATGTGCTGCCCGAAATGAATCATAACGAGATAGTGGGTTGGAAATTTCCGGAAAAGCTTCTTAAAGATTTTAAGGTTATAATGCTATCGGATAAAGATGATCACAAAAGGACAAAAGAGCGCATAAGAATTTCTGTGGAGATTATAAAAAAATCAAAGGCAGAGGTTATTGCATTAAAAAGGGATAAGGGCGGAAAACTGGCGAGGATATTTTCTCTTATGTATATAGGGGATTTTGCGAGTTTTTATCTGGCCATTCTCAATAATATTGACCCGACTCCGGTAGAAACAATAGACTATCTCAAAAAAGAATTAGCAAAGATATGAAAGTTTTATTATTAGCAGCGGGATACGCTACCAGGCTGTATCCGCTGACTTTGAATACCCCGAAACCGCTTCTCACAGTAGCCGGTAAAACTGTCCTGGAATATATATTTGATCTTATCGAACCTTTGAAGCAGGTGGATGAGGTTTTTATTGTAACAAATGAAAAATTTTATCAGTCCTTTGAGGACTGGAAACGGGGTTTCAGGAGTTCAAAGAAAATAACAATTATAGGTGACGGCACGACGTCCAATGAAACAAGGCTCGGGGCCACGGGAGATATAGAGTTTGTCGTAGAGAAAAGAAATATAAGAGACGACTTGCTGGTCCTTGCGGGAGACAATCTATTCAAGGCCGGGCTTTCTGTATTTATAAATTTTTGCGTCTCAAAAAGGCCTTCTATCACAATAGGCCTTTATGATATAAAAGACTTGATTCTTGCGAAAAATTATGGCATAGTGTCCGTTGATAAAAATAATAAGATCATTGATTTTAAAGAAAAACCGGTTATCCCTCCGTCTACTCTGGCGGCAATGTGCCTTTATTTTTTTCCAAAGGAAAGATTGGATATAATGAAGGAATATTGCCGGACAGATACTGCCAAGGATGCGCCGGGTTATTTTCTGGAATGGCTTTATAAGAAAGAACCTGTGTTTGGTTACGCGTTTAAAGATAAAAAGTGGTTTGATATAGGGGATAAAAAATCGTTGGAAGAGGCTGATAAAGAATTTAGCAGGGGCGGTCAGTGACCGCCCCTTACAATAATGCAAAAGGGAGGGTAAATGCCTAAAGGAAAATATTATGTTACTTCAGAATCAGTCGGAGAGGGCCATCCCGATAAGCTGTGCGATCAGATTTCAGATTCAATACTGGATGAGGTTTTGCGCCAGGATTCAAGAGGCCGCGTCGCGTGCGAGACGTTTGTGACAATGGGCCTTATTATAGTGGGAGGAGAAATTACCACCACTGCTTACGTGGACATAATCAATACCGCGAGGAAAGTGGTTAAGGAAATAGGTTACACAGACCCTAAATACGGCATGGATTATAAAACATGCGCTGTCATAAACACGATACATTCCCAATCTCCTGACATTGCGCAGGGGGTTGATAAAGGCGGCGCAGGCGATCAGGGTTTTATGGTGGGATACGCGTGCGATGAAACGCCTGAACTGATGCCTTTACCGATTATGCTGGCGCATAAGCTTGTCAGGAAAATGGCTGAATTGAGAAGAAACAAAACATTGAAATATCTCGGGCCTGACTCTAAAAGCCAGGTAACGATTGAGTACAAAGACGGCAGGGCAGTCAGGATAAATTCAGTCGTTCTGGCGTGCCAGCATACACAAGAGATATTGGATGAAAGCGGAGAGCGCATAACCGAGAAAGCGAGAAAAGAGATTATAGAAAAGATAGCAAAACCTGTATTGGGCAAGCTTATTGATAACGAGACAAAATATTACGTAAATCAGACAGGCAAGTTCTTAATAGGCGGGCCGCAGTCCGACACGGGGATGACCGGGAGGAAAATAATCGTGGATACGTACGGCGGCGTTATACCTCACGGCGGCGGGGCTTTTTCAGGCAAGGATCCGACCAAGGTTGACCGTTCAGCCGCATATATGGCGAGATATGCCGCGAAAAATATAGTAGCAGCGGGTCTCGCGAAGAAATGCTGTATCCAGCTCGCTTATGTTATAGGAAAAGCAGAGCCGCTGGCGGTAATAGTTGAAACCTTCGGAACAGGAAAAATTTCAGAAGAAAAGATTTCAGCGCTCATACGGGAGCATTTTGATTTGACTCCTAGGGGCATAATAACAGAGCTGGATCTTCTTAAGCCTATTTATAAGAAGACAGCCGCGTACGGGCATTTTGGCAGGGAAGAAGAAGGCTTTACATGGGAAGAAACTGACAAGGTGG
>PEUD01000111.1:0-2704 GCA_002780805.1 Candidatus Omnitrophica bacterium CG02_land_8_20_14_3_00__42_8
TCCGTGAAGATATTGAAGATAAATAAAGACAATGTTATTTTTGACGTTAACGGAGAAAGCGTAAAGATAGAGCTTAACAAAGACTGACGGAGGATTTATATGAAAATATGGACAGCTTTTATTATTTTATTTTTTGCTTTTACGTGCGGTTCTTTCGGCCAGGACGAGACAAAGGATAGTTCTGCAGCCGGGGTAGAAACCGGCGCGGCAGAAACAGCCCCGGGGAATATCACGATGGATTTTAAAGACGCGGATATAAATAATATCCTGAGGATACTTTCTTACAAAAGCGGCATGAACATAGTAGCCGGCAAGGACGTTACAGGCCTTATAACCATACGGCTTACCGACGTTCCGTGGGAGAAGGCCCTGGAAGTTGTATTGAGGACATATGGTTATACGTATGAAAGAGAAGGGAATATCATACGCGTGACCACCACAGCCAATCTTGAGAACGAAGAACTTATCACTGAGATTTTTTCCCTCAATTACGCGAAAGCAAAAGATGTCCCTGACTCAATAAAAGAGATGCTCAGCAATAGAGGCAAGGTAAAATTTGATGATAGGACGAATATGCTGATTGTTACTGACATTGCCACAAACATTTATAAAATAAGAGGGGTTATTGAAAAATTAGACATGCAGACAAAACAAGTATCTATAGAGACAAAGATAATAGAAACCACGCTTGGCAATGCGGATAAATTCGGTATTGAATGGCAGACAAAGATTGTCGCGACCGGCGCAAAGATTCCTGTGACAGCGCCGTTTAAAAGCGATCTTACCGCGGCTACAGGCTATGAATATGTACCTATACCGAAACCGCCGCAGGATACAATTAACTATGATTCACAGGGTAATGCAATTGTAACTCAAGCAATAGCAGATTTTCCTACAGCTTCTATAGGCACGCCGAGTTTTCCATATGCGAGCGTCAGCAATTTTACATTCGGGACCCTGGATTTCTCGCAGTTTCAGGCAGTGCTGGAAGTATTATCTTCAAGAGGAGATACCAAGATAATATCCAATCCCAAGATAACAGTTTTAAATAATCAGGAAGCGCTTATTACCGTAGGCCAGACATTAAACATACCAAAGTATGAGAGAAACGTGAACACCGGAAGCATGGAGATAATAGGTTATATAGAAAAAGAACTCGGGATTTTATTGAAAGTTACGCCTCATATAAATGCGGAAGGTTATATAACTCTCAATCTGAAGCCTGAATTAAGTTCGCTCTTAAGGTATGACCAGCTTACAGCGCAGGTCCAGATGCCTGTTTTTTCCGTGAGGAGGGCTGATACGCAGTTGATACTGAGAGACGGCCAGACAATAGCCATAGGCGGGCTTATAAGCGAAAAAGACGTGGATAAGATTACCAAGGTTCCTTTCTTGGGAGACTTGCCTATCATAGGGATCCCTTTCAGGAAGACAGAGAAGACAAAAGAGAAAACAGACCTTCTGTTTTTTGTAACAGTTAACCTTGTTAAGCCCGGGACAATTGCCGCAGGCGCCCCGTCCAAATGAAGTTAGAAGTGGTATTTTGTAAAAAAGGCCGGCTGAGATATATTTCTCACCTGGACATAGTGAGGCTTTTCCAGAGAGCTGTGAGGAGATCAGGGGTTAATGTAACCCTTAGCCAGGGCTTTACTCCGCATTACAAAATAGGCTTTTCAAATGCCCTGAAGCTGGGCGTTGAGAGCGAAGGCGAAAACGCCATATTTTCCATAGACGGATGGATAGGCCAGGAAGAGTTTAAAAAAAGGATTAATGAAAAATTGCCGGAGGGAGTGAAAATAATATCGTGCAAAAAGAGATTTTAATAAATGTGGAACCGCAGGAAAAGAGGGTCGGCGTGGTTGAAGCCGGCTCTCTCGAGGAATATTATATAGAAAGGCCAACGGATGTCAGCCTTGTGGGGAATATCTACAAGGGGACAGTGAATTCTGTCATGTCAGGCATAGGCGCCGCGTTCGTTGATATAGGGTTCGGCAGGAACGGATTTTTATATGTTACAGACATGATGGCGCCGATGCAGGAATTTGATTTACTGGAAACAGCGGGACAACCTCCAAGGCATATTCCTAGGCCCAAGCCTTCTGACATAGACAAACTTGTGAAAAAAGGCCAGGAGGTTCTGGTTCAGATAGTCAAGGAGCCCATAGGCAATAAAGGCCCGCGCCTCACTACGCACGTAGGGATACCTGGGAGATTTGTGGTCCTGATGCCTTTTGACCATCACATGGGTATTTCCAAAAGGGTAACTGACCACAATGAAAGAGAACGTCTGCGCCAGATTCTTAAAAAGATAATGCCCGGCCTGAACATGGGGTTTATCGTGCGGACAGCGGGCGTTGGAAAGAGCGAGGGTGATTTTAAGCGCGAGATAAGATATCTGGCAGCATTGTGGCGCAACATAAAAAATCGTTCGGCCAGGATAAAAGCGCCGAACCTTGTCAACGAGGAGTATTCTTTGACCTTCAGGATACTCAGGGATATATTTACCGAGGATGTAGCCAGGGTGCTGGTTGATGACAGGGAAGAATATAAAAAACTCAGGCATTTCGCGAATAATATAATGCCCAGCATGAAAAGAAAGCTATTGCTTTACCAGGAGAAGACGTCTCTATTTGATTCGCGAGGCATAGAGAAAGAAGTGGAAAAGCTTTACAATAAAAAGATAGCGCTTAAATGCGGCGGTTAT
>PEUD01000111.1:2714-4126 GCA_002780805.1 Candidatus Omnitrophica bacterium CG02_land_8_20_14_3_00__42_8
GGTCAACAGCGAGGCAGCTGCGGAAATCGCGAAGCAGATACGGTTGAGGGATATAGGCGGCATAGTGATAATAGATTTTATAGACATGATAAGAGAGAAACACAACCTCGAGATATTTGATTTACTTGTAAATTTATTCAAAAAAGACAGGGCAAAGATAAACGTGCTGAAGATGTCCGAATTCGGTATAGTCGAGATAACAAGGCAGAGGATAAGAAGGGGCGTCAAAAAAGTCTCTTACAAGGATTGTCCTTATTGCCAGGGCAGGGGATCTGTTAAATCAGCCGTCACGATGGCGATAGAGGTTTTAAGGGCTATAAAAAAACAGATAGAAAAAGTGAGATTGAAAGAAGTCCGCTCGTATGTGCACCCCGAGGTCGCCAATTACATGCTGAATGAAGACAGGCCTGCCATAGCCAAGCTGGAATCTTTATACAAGACAAGGATAGTCATAATAGCCGAGCCGGAGATGCATATAGAGAATTTTAGGATTGAAAAATGAGCTATTTTTTGTATAATAAATACTTTTAATAATGATATAAGTTGACACTCTGACAATGTCAGTTTGTCAACTTATCTGCTAACATTATACTGGGGGGTATAAAATGTACGCGATAGTTGAGACAGGCTCAAAGCAGTACAAGGTGTCAAAAAACGACACAATCGAGATTGAAAAGCTTAACCTGGGCAAAGCAAAAGAGGTAAAGATAGACAAGGTTCTTTTTATCTCGGATGAAAAGGATGCGACCATAGGAACCCCTTACATAAAAGGCGCTCACGTGGTCTGTGATATCTTAGGGGAAAGGCGCGACAAAAAGGTAATCTCTTTTAAGTACAGGCGCAGGCACGCGAGCTCCAAGAAGAAAATAGGCCACAGGCAGGGGTATGTGGTGCTTAAAGTGAAAGAGATAAATGTCAGCTAACATGCTATCGCGGAAATACGCGGAACCCCTCGACAAGCTCGGGGTAAACTCCACGCGGAACAACGCGGAAATTATACGTGAGTTTCAGCGTAGTTCCGCGTCCCGCCAAAGAAACGGTGGCGGGCTTCTGCGTGGTTCCGCGATTAACAAGGCGACTCAAGGAGGATAAGATGGCTCATACAAAAGCTCAAGGAAGTTCAAAAAACGGAAAAGATTCAAATGGTCAGAGGCGCGGTATAAAACATTACGGAGGCGAGGCCGTGACTGCCGGAAATATTATTATCAAGCAGAATGGCACTAAGTTTTTTCCCGGCATCGGAGTGGGCATGGGCAAGGATAATACCCTGTTTGCCCTCAAGGCCGGAACCGTAAAATTCGGATACCGCAAGGTTAACGTAATTTAAATGTTCATAGACCGCGCAAGTATTTTTGTAAAGGCCGGAGACGGCGGAGAAGGGTCCAATAGCTTTTGCAAAATAAAAGGCCTTA
>PEUD01000127.1:0-1317 GCA_002780805.1 Candidatus Omnitrophica bacterium CG02_land_8_20_14_3_00__42_8
AATCTCAAAGATATTGCTGGAAGATCTGAAGGACCCGAGGATAGGTTTTGTGACTATCACCAGGATTGACCTTACCGGCGACCTGAGATACGCGAGAATTTATTTCAGCATCCTGGGAGATGACACGGCCAAAGAGGCGAGCCTACAGGGCATTAAAAGCGCCAGAGGTTTCATAAGAAAGCTCATAGCGGAAAGAATGAAACTGCGTTATGTGCCGGAACTTTATTTTAAGTTAGACAATTCAATGGAATACAGCATTAACCTGGAAAAGACGTTTGAAAGGATACGACATGAGCGTAAGGACGATAAAGCAGGCGATAAAGAGGTTTAATAAGTTTCTTATCACAAGCCACATAAATCCGGAAGGCGACGCCATAGGAAGCCAGGCCGCGATGGCGTGTTTATTGAGAAAGCTCGGCAAGAAATTCGTGATGCTGGACGACAGCCCTGTGCCGAAGTTACTGCGGTTTATGAGAGGCACTGAGGACATATCAAAAGAAATGCCGCACAATTTTAATTACCAGGCAGTCATTATCATGGACTCGCCTGACCTTGCCAGGATCGGAAGGGTCAATGACTACATCAAAAAAGACAGCGTGATAATAAATATAGACCATCATATCTCAAACGTGAATTTCGGGAAATACAACTGGGTGGAGCCTGATTATTCAAGTACTGGCGAGATGGTTTACGATTTATTCAAGGCGTTCAAGGTGAAGATAGGCATGGACGAGGCTGTGGCTTTATACGCCGCAATCATGACAGACACAGGTTCTTTCAGATATTCCAATACGAGTTCAAAAACCCACCGTATAACCGCGGAACTTATAGATATAGGCGTGAAGCCGTATGAGATGCATTCCAGAATCTATGAAACAAGCAGTATCCAGGACACGAATCTTTTAGGCGAGGCGCTCCAGACAATGAAAATTACGGACGACGGAAAGATCGCCTGGCTGTGGGTTACAAAAGAGATGTTAAAAAAGACAAATGCGTCCCTGGAAGGCACCGAAGGCATTATAAATTTCGGCCGTTCCATAGGCGGCGTGGAAATAGCCGTTCTTTTCAGGGAGACAGGGACAAAAGACAGGGTAAAGGTGAGTTTTCGTTCTAAAGGTGCCGTAGACGTAAATAAACTCGCAGGGGATTTTGGCGGCGGCGGCCATCCTGCTGCCAGCGGCTGCAGCGTTTTAGGTAAAATCGAAGAAGTGGAAAAGAAGGTTTTAGAAAAAGCAAAAGAAATGTTAAGCTAATAGTTCTCGACTCCCCGCCAGAAGAACTATTGGCGGGTCGCTCGAACAATATTAATATTCTTCG
>PEUD01000127.1:1327-3738 GCA_002780805.1 Candidatus Omnitrophica bacterium CG02_land_8_20_14_3_00__42_8
GCGAAGCGAACGAAGTCGAGAAGTTAAATAAATTTATGGACGGAATTTTGATAGTCAATAAGCCCTCGGGGATTACCTCCCACGATGTAGTAGATTTTGTCAGGCGGAAATTCAACATGGAGCGCGTCGGCCACGCAGGCACCCTGGATCCGATGGCCACAGGCGTGCTTGTAATGCTTTTGGGCAGGGCCACGAAATTATCGAATACCTTTACGAACAATGACAAAGAATACGTCGCGAAGGTTTTTTTCGGTAAAAAAACAGACACGCAGGATGCGCAGGGAAAGGTGATAGAAGAAAAAAATATAGCCGCACTCGACATAGAGGCTATAAAAAAGGCGCTTGATAATTTCAAAGGCGAGATAGAGCAGATACCTCCCATGGTGTCCGCGATAAAATATAAAGGCAAAAAGCTTTATCAGTTCGCGAGGGCAGGTAAGACTGTAGTAAGAGAGCCGCGCAAAATAAGGATAAGCGGTATAGAAATACTGGATTTCAAATTCCCTGAGCTTACTTTCAGAGTGAAGTGTTCAAAGGGCACCTACGTGAGGACGTTGTGCGAAGATATAGGCATGTCTTTGGGCGTCCCCAGCCACATGTCAGGTTTAATAAGGACTCGGTCAGGAGATTTTTTACTGGAAGATTCAAAAAAATTGGACGAGATACATGAAAAAGACATTATACCCTTCGATAGTTACGATAGGCATATTTGACGGAGTGCATAAAGGCCATCAGGCGATTTTGAAAAAAGTAATCCGCCGGGCCAAAATTACCCGCCTTAAAAGCGTGATCATAACGTTTAATCCACATCCTGTAAAAGTCCTCTCGCCCGGCACGAAAATTCCGCTTTTAATGTCGTTAGGGCACAGGATCAGGTTAATTAAGAAAATGGGCGTGGATGAATGTCTGGTAATGAGATTTACAAAAGGATTTTCAAGGCTCAGCCCTGAGGATTTTATAAAAAATGTTTTGGTGGACAAATTTAATCTCAAGGTCCTTGTAACCGGCGGAAATTTTTTATTCGGGTTTAAAGAAAAAGGCGGCGTAGCCCTGCTCAGGAAATTAAGCAGGGCTTATGATTTTAAATTTTATAGCGTACCGCCTTTGAAAATGGACGGAAATTTTATCTCAAGCACGAGAATCAGGCGCCTGATCGAGGAAGGCGATTTGAAATTGGCGTCAAAGATGCTCGGAAGGCCTGTTACTATTTTAGGCACTGTGGTAAAAGGCAGGAGGTTTGGAAGAAAGATAGGTTTCCCGACAGCCAATATCAATCCGCATCACGAATCAATTCCTCCGGGCGGCGTTTACGGCGTTGACGCGGTGCTGGGTGAAAAAAAATACAGCGGCATACTGAATATCAGCGGCCGTAAAATAATAGAAGTCCATATATTTAATTTTAAGAAAGATATATATGGAAAAGATATAGAAATTATATTCAGGCAAAAGATAAGAGACGAGAAAAAATTCAAATCCCCTGAAGCCCTCAAAAAACAAATCCAGCTCGATATCCTCAATTCCGTTAGTTGACACTGTGACAATGTCACAGTGTCAACTTTGTAGTCGTAGGGCAGGTTTAAACCTGCCCTACGACTACATTTAGCGTCCATTCCTTATATAAAACCCCTCATATAGTGTTATCCTAAAAAAAGTCAAATTTCCCCTTGACACCATAGCCTGGTTAATGTAAACTTTGATTACATAGTGGAGTAAAGTGGTGCAAAGTGGAGTGACACATGTTTTACGGAGAATTTAAACATACTCTCGATAGAAAACAACGCATCATCATTCCCGCGAAATTCAGGGAGGCGCTCAAGGAGCATTATATAGAGCGCTTTTTTATTACGCGCGGTTTGGACAAATGCCTTTTCATGTTTGCTGAAGACGAGTGGAAGGCCCAGGAGCAAAAATTCAAATCGTTGTCGTTTACAAAAGCCGAATCCAGAAAGTTCAACAGGCTTTATTTTTCAGGCGCCTCGGAAATTATCCCTGACAAGCAGGGGAGGATACTTATCCCGGATTATCTCAGGGGTTATGCGCAAATTAAAAAGGAGGTGTACGTTATAGGCGTATCAAATCGTATCGAGATATGGAGTCACGAGCTTTGGGAAGAGTATTACGCGAAGTCCAAAGATACTTTCGAGGATGTAGCCGAAAAACTAATTCAGGACGAGTAGCTGCAGAGCTTGCTCTGCCAGAACTGGCAATATGCAGCAAAGTAAACTTTGCAGCTACGCAAAATCTGGGAGGTCTTATGAAGATATGCAATTATAATTCTAATAATGCCGCCAAGTGTAAAATATGCGAAACAAATTTTTTTGATATCCCGGTAGAATGCATACGTAAAATCAGGTCTTTAAACATTGATCCAAAAAATCTTGCGTCAAGCGAGGAGGTCTACAAAATATTGA
>PEUD01000127.1:3758-15819 GCA_002780805.1 Candidatus Omnitrophica bacterium CG02_land_8_20_14_3_00__42_8
CTATTCGCATAATCCGGTATTAACAAGGGAGGTAATCAGTTTTTTAAATCCCGCGCCCGGCCAGATAATAGTGGACGCCACGATAGGCGGCGCGGGGCATAGCGCCGAAATCCTTCAAAGAATCATACCCGGCGGCATGTTGATAGGTATAGACAGAGACGAAGAAACGTTAAGATTGGCATCTGAAAGGCTCAAGCCTTTCGAGGGGTCATTCAAATTGGTAAACAAAAATTTTAAGTATCTCAAAGAAGTGCTTAAAGACATAGGAGTGGAAAAAGTAAATGGAATTATATTTGATCTGGGCATATCTTCTATCCAAATGGAGGCGTGGCAAAGAGGGTTCAGCATAAAAAATGACGGCCCTTTGGACATGCGCATGGATAGGAACCAGGCGCTGACGGCAAAAGACCTGGTGAATCGCCTTAGCGAAATGGAGCTCTCAGATACCATAAGAGAGCTTGGAGAAGAAAGATTTCACAGAAGGATAGCGAAAAGAATCGTTGAGGAAAGAAAGAAAAAAGAAATTTCTACGACGGCTGAATTGACAAATGTTATCCTGAGGAGCATTCCTTACAGCCGTAATAAATACAAGATCCATCCCGCTACCCGCACGTTCCAGGCCCTTCGCATAAGAGTTAATGATGAATTGGGCGCTATAAGCCAGGCCCTCAGGGAATCTCCGGATGTCCTCCAGAGAGGCGCCAGGGTCTGCGTGATATCATTCCATTCTTTAGAAGATAGAATCGTAAAAAATCGTTTCAAAGAGTTCAAGACCAATGGGGTTTTCAACGTGCTTACCAAAAAACCTTTGACGGCGGATGAAAACGAGTTGGTCTGTAACCCTCGTTCCAGGAGCGCGAAACTTCGGGCGGGTGAAAGGCTTTAAAATGGAAAAAAACCGGAATACATGCTGCTCTAAAGTCCTGGCGGTTATATTTACAATGACTTTTGTAGCGGTCATGTACGTAAACCAGCAGGCCCTTATATACCAGATGGGCCTGAAAGTAAAACAAAATAATGACGTATATACAAAGCTGGTTGACCATAATAAGATAGTAATATATAATGTTTTAAATTTGAGGTCGCCTGTCAGTCTTGAGAGAAAACTCTTAGCAGGGAAAGTAGAGTTATCCATGCCTTCCAAATGGCAGGTGGTAAAGTTGGTAAAAAAAGGCCCTATAGCCAGTCTGTTCGCGAGCGGCCGACAAGAAAATCGCTTTAAGTGATAACTCTAATATGTGATTTTCAGTGGTCAGGAAAGTGTTTTATTTTTTTAGTCCTGTAAGGGATACTTTCCTGCACCATAAAAATTAGGTAATTTTCGTGTATAAAGGAGCTACCCCCCGCATAAGGAAAGTTCTGTACGCCTTGATTATAGTGTTTGCGCTGCTGGGCATCAGACTCGTCTTTGTCCAGCTGGGCGCGGCAAAACCCCTGTCAGCTATTGCTTCAAATCAATATAGGCTCGCAGTGCCGCTTCTTCCCAAACGCGGCGTTATTTACGACCGGAACCTCAAAGAATTAGCCATAACCATAAATTTAAACTCTGTATTCGCGGAACCGTTCAGGATAAAAGATAAGGGATCGGTCAGCCAGAAACTCGCCAATATTCTTGGCATAAGCCGGGATGAGATATACAGGAAACTCAGCCAGGAAAAAGGATTTGTCTGGCTGGCTCGCAAGGTTTCTCCAGATACCGCCAGGAGAGTCCTGGCCCTTAATATTAAAGGTATAGATTTTGTAAAAGAACCTCAACGGGCTTACCCCAACGGTGTGATCGCGAGCCATATCATGGGTTTTACTGATATGGATAATAACGGTATCGAAGGCCTGGAACTCAGGTTTGATAAATATTTAAAAGGCGTTACAGGCTGCAGGTACGCGATAAGGGACGCGAAACAGCGCGAGGTCCCAAGTTACGAATATAAGGAAATTCAACCCATGGACGGTGACAACATGGTCCTTACCATAGACAGCGTGATTCAGTCCATCGCGGAGAGGGAGCTGGAAAATGGGTTCAAAAAATATAACGCCAAGGGCGCGTGCGTAATTGTAATGGATCCTTTTACGGGCGACATACTCGCCCTTGCCAACAGGCCGAGTTACGACCCTAATAATGCCAAGGCCTCTCCCGCTGACTTTAGGAGAAACAGGGCCATATGCGATTTTTTTGAGCCGGGTTCAAGTTTTAAAATAGTCGCCGCGTCCGGCCTTTTGGAAGAAAAGGCGGTGAAGCCAGGCGATAAGTTTTTTTGCGAAAATGGCGAGTATAAATGGTGCGGGCATACGTATCATGACCACACGCCTCGCGGCTGGCTGCCTTTTAAAGACGTGATTAAATATTCTTCGAATATAGGCACGATGAAAGCGGCTCAGAAACTGGGCAAAGACAGGATGTATAAATATATAAAAAAGTTTGGATTCGGGGCAAAGACAGGCATAGAGCTTCCGGGCGAAGTAACCGGCATAACGGCGCATCCTGTCACATGGTCGAAGCTTTCTCTCTGCAGTATCTCAATAGGCCAGGAAGTGACTGTAACAGCGCTTCAGCTTGCCTGCGCGATGTCGGTTTTTGCGAACGGAGGGAATCTCGTAAAGCCCAGGATTGTAGAGAGGATTCAGGATGGTTCCGGGCATATCATGCAGAATTTTGAGTCAAAGAAACCCAGGAGAGTTATTTCAGAAGAGACTGCCCAAGAAATGAGAAATATCTTAAGAGGCGTCGTCGATAGCGGGACCGCGGAACTCGCGGAGGTGGATGGCTATTTTCCCGGGGGTAAAACAGGCACAGGCCAGAAAGTAGAGCCCAACGGCGCTTATTCGCACAGTAGATTTACAGCCTCATTCATAGGTTTTGCGCCGTATGATAATCCGAAGTTTGTCATAGCGGTGATAATGGACGAGCCAAGGCCGTTTTATTACGGTGGAGTGGTCTGCACCCCGGTATTTAAAAGAGTGACCGCGGAACTGATGAGCTATTACAAAATCTGGCCCGCAAGTTTACACTCTGACAATGTCAAAGTGTCAACTTCGCTGAAGGGGAAGCGTGAAATTAAAAAAAATAATAGATAATTTAACCGGAATAATCAAGGTGGAAGGCAGGGTAAACTTTGAAATAACCGGTATAGCGTGCGATTCAAAGGCGGTAAGGCCCGGGTATTTATTCGCCGCGCTGAAAGGTTCAAAGGTAAACGGTGCGGATTTTATTGACGAGGCGATAGAAAGGGGCGCTGGCGCGATTTTGCTTGATGCCGGCGATGAGGGCATATTTAAAAGAGGGGGCGCGTTTATATATGTCAAAGATTCCAAACCGGCGCTCGCCCAGGCCTGTCAGGCGTATTTCGGGGATATTTCCGGCAAGATGCGTATTGTAGGCGTCACCGGCACAAACGGCAAAACCACGATAACTTATCTTCTGGAGAGTTTATTTAAATCCATGGGAGAGGAAGCGGGCGTTATAGGTACTGTGAATTATCGGTTCGGCCGGCGCTTGATCCCTGCCGTGAATACCACTCCAGGGTCGCTGGAGCTTTATTCTCTTTTATCAGGCATGCGGAAGAAAAAGATAAAAAATTGCGTAATGGAAGTTTCTTCGCATTCTCTGGCGCTGGGGAGAACGGATACCCTGAAATTTGACGCCGCGATATTCACAAATCTTACCAGGGAGCATCTGGATTTTCATAAGGACATGGAAGATTATCTGAACGCGAAGCTGAAGTTATTCGAAAAAATAAAAAAAGGCGGTTTCGCGGTAATCAATACAGATGACCCGGCTGCGGCAAAGGTCATGGAAAAAGTAAAATCCGAAGGCATGGCGAATATAATCACATACGGAATTGACTCTGAAGCGGATGTTACTGCCAAAGACATTAATCTTTCCCGCGGAGGCATTAAATTCCGGCTTGGAGTAGCGGAGCGAGCGTTAGCGAGCTCCGCGCCTATTGAGATCAAATCATCTCTCATCGGCCGCCATAATATTTATAATATCCTCGCTAGTATCGGCGCCGGCCTTGCTATTGGAATGGATTTAAAAGATATCGCTAAAGGCGTGGATACCATGAAAGGCCTTCCTGGCAGGCTTGAGAGCGTTGCGTGCGGCCAGAATTTTTCGGTTTACGTTGATTACGCGCATACCGAAGACGGGCTGGAAAACGTGCTGAAATCGCTGAGAGAATTAAAGCCCGGAAAACTTATATCCGTATTCGGCTGCGGCGGGAATCGCTACAGATTCAAAAGGCCCGGGATGGGGAGGATTTCAACGGAACTCTCTGACACGGTGTTTATCACGAGCGATAATCCCAGAAATGAAGAGCCGATGGATATCATAAACGAGATAACCAAAGGCATAGATTCTAAAAAGGATAATTATGCGGTTGAGCCGGACAGGTTCATTGCTATTAAAAAGGCATTGGCCGGGGCTCATGCCGGAGATATCGTGCTTGTGGCGGGCAAAGGCCACGAGACTTATCAGATATTTAAAGATACCACGATTCCATTTGACGACAGGGAAGTTGTGAAACGTATTTTAAAGGAGGCGGGATTATGTTTACAGTCGGAGATATCTTAGGCGCGGTAAAAGGAAAACTATTGTCAGGTAATCCGGACGAGATGCTGACGGGCGTGTCCACTGATACGCGCAAGATAAAAAGCGGGGAACTCTTCGTTGCCATAAAAGGCGGAAATTTCGACGGCCACAGTTTTATCCTGGACGCCGTATCTAAAGGCGCCGGGGGCGTATTGGTGCAGGAAGGCGGCATCACAAACGCGAATTTTAAACTGCCGGACGTTTCTTTTATTTCAGTCAAAGACAGCATAAGGGCCCTGGGGGACATCGGGAATTTTCACAGGTCCAGGTTTAACATACCTATAATAGGCATTACGGGCTCAAACGGCAAGACTACCACCAAAGAAATGATAGCCGCCATATTGAGCAAAAAATTCAATATCCTCAAGAGTTTCGGCACGGAAAATAACAATATAGGCGTGCCGCTCACGCTGATGCGTTTAAACGGCGGGCATAAGATAGCTGTTCTTGAGATGGGGGCCAATCATTTAGGCGAGATACGGCGGCTTTCGGAAATAGCCAGGCCGACAATGGCGGTCATTACGAATATAGGGCCTTCGCACCTGGAATATCTGGAAGCCGTGGATACGGTTCTCAAGGCAAAATTAGAAATATTGGAATATATGGATAAAGACGGGAAACTTATTTTAAATGCGGACGACGACGGTTTGAGAACGGTAAAGACAACCCCCATGACCGTCTGGTTTGGATTTGACAAAGAGGCTGATTTTTATGCCGATAAAATAAACCTGGAGCCTGACGGCATCAATTTCAGGCTGAATGGAAAATGGGACATATCGCTCGGAGTCCTGGGCAGGCACAATGTGCGCAATGCCCTCGCAGCGATAGCGTGCGTATGGGATTTCGGTGTATCCATTGACGGCATAAGAGACGCGTTAAAGGAATTCAAGGTGCCTAACATGAGGATGGAGGTTAAAAGATTCGGAGACATAAAAATAATAAACGATACTTATAACGCGAATCCCCAGTCGATGAAACAGGCGATAGAGGCATTGAGAGACATGGCCACGGAAGGCAGAAAAGTGCTCTTCGCCGGAGACATGCTTGAACTCGGCACGTTTTCAGGAAGGTTTCATCATCTGGTCGGCAAACAGGCCGCGGAATCCGGCATTGACCTTATAGTGGCTGTCGGAAAGCTGGCGGAGCATATCGCGAAAGGCGCGCAGGAAGCGGGCATGAGCCAAAGGAAAATAAAACTCTGCGCGGTTACAAAAGAGGCCTGTGAGAAAATAGCGGGCCTGATTAAAAAAGGCGATACGATACTCGTAAAAGGCTCCAGGGCCATGAAAATGGAAGTCATAGTCAACGAGCTTGAACTGCAATTCAAAACAACCTGAAAGGAATTTTTTTAAATGTTATATTACTTTCTTTATCCGCTAAGAGAATATTTTACGGTTTTCAATGTTTTTAAATATATTACTTTCAGGGCTGCTTTTGCCAGCATCACCGCGTTTTTAATAATAGTTATTTTCGCGCCTCCTATAATAAAGATGCTCCATGCGCTTAAAATAGGAGAAAACGTGAGAGAAAAAGAATGCCCCAATCTTTACGACAAGCATAAAATTAAGCAGGGCACCCCTACCATGGGCGGCATCTTGATTTTGATAGGCGTGTTTGCGTCTACCTTACTCTGGGCTGAATTGAACAATCCTTATTTGCTTCTCGCGCTTTTTGTCACGCTTTACATGGGCGTCCTCGGTTTCGTAGACGATTATAAAAAGCTGATGTACAAAAAAGTAAAATCAGGCTCAAGGGGCCTTAATAAAAGGACAAAACTTTTTTTTCAGGCCCTTATAGGGCTGGTGGTGGCGTTGTTCCTGTATTGGAATCCTGACAATACCAGGGTGCTTGAATTCCCATTTTTCAAAAATATCGCGATAGACCTTGGCATTTTTTATATACCTTTTGTGATACTGGTGATTACCGCGTGCTCGAATGCCGTTAATATTACTGACGGCCTGGACGGCCTCGCGATAGGTGCGATAATAATGACCGCGGTCACTTATACCGGCATGAGCTATGTGACAGGCCACGTGAAGTTCGCGGAATATCTTGGCATTTATTATCTTCCGGAGGCAGCGGAACTGACTATCTTCTGCGCGTCGATAATAGGCGCGGGCCTTGGGTTTTTGTGGTATAACTCATATCCCGCGTCTATATTTATGGGCGATACAGGCGCGCTGGCGCTGGGGGGCGCGATGGGCACGGTAGCTGTTTTCATTAAAAAGGAGATGTTGTTATTTCTTGTGGGCGGGATATTTGTGGTAGAGGCCATGTCGGTGCTTTTGCAGATAATCTCTTTCAGGACAACAGGCAGGAGGATATTTAAAATAGCGCCTCTGCACCATCATTTTGAGATGTGCGGCTGGCCCGAATCAAAGGTTACGGTAAGATTCTGGATAATAGCGATAATACTCGTTTTACTCAGCTTCTCTACGCTGAAACTCCGTTAGTTTACACTCTGACAATGTCAAGGTGTAACATTAATACGAACGCAATTAATGTCATTGCGAGCTGAAGGCGAAGCAATCCCGTTTTTGAGATTGCTTCGGTCGCTATCGCTCCCTCGCAATGACAAGTTATTTAGTGCGTTTGTATTAGTAACAGTAGGGCAGGTTTAAACCTGCCCTACTGAATAATATAAAGAGGGAATATGAGAAAAGTGGTGATAGTTGGTTTGGCAAAAAGCGGGCTTGAGGCGGCGCGGCTTCTCGCAAGCCGCAAAGACACTGTTTTTATCACAGAGCTTAAAAATAACTTAGCCAGCCGCGAATCCGCGGATTTATTGATTGCGGAAGGCGCGCTTAAGCCTGGAAACGTGGAACTCGGAAGCCACACGGATAAATTTATAAAAAAAGCGGATTTAATGGTGGTGAGCCCTGGCGTGAGACGGGACGCCTTGCCTGTTAAATTAGCCGAGGCCGGGAAAATTCCTGTAATAAGCGAATTGGAATTAGCTTACACCATGTGTCCGGCGTCCATTATCGCCGTAACAGGGACTAGCGGCAAAACCACCACTACGACTCTTATAGGCCGGATGCTTAAAAGCGCGGGGTTTGACGCGGTCGTATGCGGCAATATCGGCAACCCGTTTTCAGGCGAGATAAAAAGGATAAAAAAGAATTCTATCGTCGTATTGGAAGCAAGCTCTTTCCAGCTCGAGTTAATAGATAAATTTAAACCCGCGGTAAGCATTATACTGAACGTTTCTGACAACCATCTGGACAGGCATAAGGATATGGAAGAATATGTTACGGCAAAATGCAGGATTTTTCTGAATCAGGATAATAAGGGCATTCTTTTCTTAAATAAAAATGACGAACTTTTGAGAGAAATCTCGGGCGCCGTAAAAGGGCCTAAGGTGGAATTTTTTAATGACTATAAAGATTTCGGCAAAAAATACAACGTATTGAATGAGGATTATCTGGCGGCCATGTCAGCGGCTTCTTTTATGAAAGTCAACGAAGACGCGATGCTGAAAGTGATTAAAGATTTTAAAGGCATAGAGCACAGGCTGGAGCGTGTGGCGAATATCAAAGGAGTTGATTTTATAAATGATTCAAAGGCCACCACTATTTCGAGCGTGGAATGGGCGCTGAAATCTCTCGGAGAAAATATTATCCTCATCATGGGCGGAAGATATAAAGGCGGAAACTTTGGGTTATTAAAAGACCTGGTGAAGAAAAAAGTGGATTACATAATCTCAATAGGCGAAGCCATGCCTCAGATAAAAAGCGGGCTGGAAGGCGTGAAGCCCATATTTGAAACAAATAATTTCAGCGAGGCGGTGTTCGAGAGTTTTAAAAAAGCAAAAAAAGGAGGGAGGATATTACTTTCTCCTGGATGCTCCAGTTTTGATATGTTCAAGGATTACGAAGAGCGCGGCAAAATTTTTAAGGGGCTTGTAAATGAAATTAGAAGATCTGAATAGGGACAGCCAGAACCTTTTAATAGTTTCCGCCATACTGCTGTGTATAGGGATAATAATGATTTATTCTGCTTCCAGCTGTTACGCGTACGAACAATATAACGACAGCGCGTATTATCTGAAAAGGCATCTGATGCATTTTACCTTCGGCCTTTTGCTCGCGGGATTTTTTTTAAAGAAGGGATATAAAGATTTAAAAAAATACGCCAAGGTATTTCTCGCGGTTTCGATAGTTGGGCTTGTGCTGGCGCTTCTGCCCGGCATAGGCCGCGAGGCAGGCGGCGCCAAGAGATGGGTGAAATTGGGTTTTATAGGTTTTCAGCCATCCGAATTTGCCGGATTTTTCCTGATAGTTTATATAGCTGATATCCTTGACAGGAAACAAACTGTGATCAGAAGTTTTTTGCAGGGCTTTATGCCGCCTTTAATGATTCTTGGCCTTTCGGTTTTATTGATACTTTTACAGCCTGATTTGGGGAGTTCTGTCTGCATCATGGCAGTAGGGCTTATCATGATGTTTGTCTCAGGCGTGAAGATGGTGTATTTTCTGCCTTTTTTGATCATGGTCATCCCGATATTTTATTTTCTGATATTTAAAGTCGCGTACAGACTTCGCCGCATCGCGAGTTATCTCGATCCCTGGAGCGATAGCCAGGGCGCGGGTTTTCAGATAATCCAGTCATTTTTGGCGCTAGGTTCAGGCGGAATCCTGGGGCTTGGCCTTGGATGCTCAAAGCAGAAACTTTTTTACCTGCCTCAGGCGCACACAGATTTTATATTTTCAATAATAGGGGAAGAAACAGGGATCATAGGCACTTTATCGGTCGTGGCGTTATTCGTGATATTTGTATGGCTTGGCATGCGGATTTCAATCAAGGCAAAGGATTTATTCGGCAGGTTTCTCTCTCTCGGCATAACTACGAGCATTGGCCTTAAGGCAATTATAAATATAGCTGTCTCAACAGGCGCGATACCTACTAAAGGCCCGCCTTTACCTTTTATTGGTTATGGCGGCACGGCATTAATCTTCAACATCATCGCCGTAGCCGTACTAATCAACATCTCCAACTCTTAGCGTAATGTTACATTCTGACAATGTCAAAGTGTAACATTAGGGGGCGGTTAATATATGAAGATATTAATAACGGCAGGAGGGACAGGGGGGCACATATTACCGGCAATGGCTGTGGCCAGGGAGATTAAAACAAGGAACATCGGAGAAGTCTTGTTTGTGGTATCTTCCAAGAAGCAGGACCGGGATATTATCTTCGCGAGAGGCATAGATTTTATCGCACTGCCTATAACATCGCTGAAATCTAAAAGCATCTTTAGCGTATTGAATTTTTTAACAAGGCTTTTTGTAGGAACAATAGAATCGGTCTTCGCGCTTTTAAGATTCAGGCCGGATGCGGTGATTGGATTCGGCGGATACGTTTCAGGCCCGATAGTCTTAGCTGCGAGTTTTCTCGGGATAAGGACAATTATACACGAACAGAACGCGTATCCCGGAAAGGCGAATAAAATCCTGGCGAGGTTTGTAACCAAGATTGCCATAAGTTTTCCGGACGCAAAAAACTATTTTAAAGGCTTTGAATCAAAGATTGTTTTCTCCGGGAATCCTCTGAGGGAAGGCCTTGAAAGAGATGAGAGGCGCAGGCCTGCAGATTGTTTTAGCGCGCTTGTAATCGGCGGTAGTCAGGGCGCGCATAAATTAAATACCATCGTGCCGGAAGCGGCAGGGCTCATGCAGGATAGCCGCAGGAACATGCTGAACATTATCCATATCGCGGGGAAAAACGAAAAAGAGGATGTGGAAAAATATTACAGGAAAATAGGGATAAAAAACAGGGTATTTTCCTTTACAGAGCATATGGCGGGGCTTTATAATGAATGCGATTTTGTAATCTCAAGGGCCGGCGCCATGACGGTGTCTGAATTATTGGCGCTGGGGATACCGGCAATATTGGTTCCTTACCCGTATGCCGGCGGCCACCAGAAGCTGAACGCGGCAGTTCTTGAAAAAATAGGGCTGGGGATATTGCTGGAAGAGAGAGATTTAACTGCCTGTGTCATGCGGGATGCCATATTAAAATTAATGGATAGAAATGTTTTGAACGCCATGTCATTAAAGGCGAAGGGCGTTGATAAGCCGGACGGCCGCAAAATTATAATAAAGGAGCTTTGTAGATGACTAACGAAAAGACTGTGCATTTTATAGGGATAGGCGGTATAGGCATGAGCGGCCTGGCTGAGGTGTTTCATTGTTATGGCTATTCGGCGCAGGGTTCTGATTTAAGGAAATCAAAGGTTACCGACAGGCTTGAAAAGATGGGCCTGGCCATTAAAATAGGCCATCGGCCCGAAAATATAGACGGCGCTGATTTAGTCGTATATTCTTCGTGCATTACTGAAAAAAATCCTGAGCTTGAGGCTGCCAGGAAAAAGAATCTTACAATATTGAAACGCATGGAGGCCCTTGCTATGCTGATGCGGGATAAAAAGGCCATAGCTGTTTCAGGGGCGCACGGAAAAACAACTACGACGTCGCTCGTATCGCTTTTATTGATCGAGGAGGGCCTTGACCCCACGGTGTTTATAGGAGCTGACGTGTATTTCCTGGGCGGAAACGCGAAATGCGGCCAGAGCGATATCATGGTTACTGAGGCGGACGAATCAGACGGGACTTTTATTTTATTGAACCCGCTGTACTCTATCAGCACCAATATAGACAGAGAGCACATGAATTATTACGGCACGATGGAGAACGTTATAAAGGCATATAGGACATTCATAGAGAGTACAAAGGATGAGGGCTGCGCTTTTATATGCGCCGAAGACGAAAATCTGAAAAATATAACCAAAGGGTCCAAAAAAAGGATTATAAAATACGGTATTTCAGACGACGCTGATATAAGAGCGGAAGATATTGCTTTTCTCGGCCTTGACGGTTCGGAATTCAATGTGAGATATAAAGGCGCCAAGCTCGGCAGGATAAAGCTTTCAATACTCGGCCAGCATAACGTGATAAACTCTCTCGGCGCGATAGGTGTGGCAATGGAACTGGGGATGCGTTTCGATAAGATACAAAACGTAATAAGAGAGTTCAGGGGCGCTGACAGGCGTTTCAGAATAACGCATCTGGATTCAGACATTATTATCATAGACGATTACGCACATCATCCCACAGAGATAAGGGCGACGCTCAAGGCAATGGAAAATTCCGGCAGGCGCATAGTGGCTGTGTTCCAGCCTCATAGATTTACCAGGACCAGGGACCTGAAAGACCAGTTCGGAAAGTGTTTTGACATAGCTGATCATCTGGTAGTGACTGACATATATTCCGCGGATGAGAAGCCGATCGAGGGAGTTAGCGGCAGGGATATATGCGAAAGCGCCAAAAACTACGGCCATAAAGACGCGCATTTTATTTCAAAAGGTGATATAATAAAACATTTAATAGATATAGTGAAGCCGGGCGACGCGGTATTTTTATTAGGGGCCGGGGATATAGGAGAGATGCCTTCCAAGATTGCAGAGAGTTTAGAACG
>PEUD01000126.1 GCA_002780805.1 Candidatus Omnitrophica bacterium CG02_land_8_20_14_3_00__42_8
CGTCAAACGCAGTCGCGTCATCCTTGAACTCCTGTATCACTAAATCAGGATTATCTGTCTCGTATAAAATCTTTGCTTTTCCCTCGTATATCTTCTTGCCCTTCTCCATAACCTTCCTTCCCTCTCTAAATATAAGGTGACACTCTGACATTGTCAGAGTGTCACCTTATTTAGATACCGGCTTTTTTGAAAATAGTATTTACGTGTTTTGTATAATACGCGACGTTAAAAAAATCATCTATTTCTTTGGATTTCACCAGCTTTATAAAATCGCCGTCGCCTTTTAATGCTTCTTTAAAATCAATGCCCTTTTCCCAGACTTTCATGGCGCATCTCTGGATGATATCATACGCCCTTCTGCGCTCAACCCCTCTTTTCTCAAGCTCCACCAGTATTCTCGCGGAAAATACCAGGCCTTTTGTCTTTGCAAGATTAGCTGTCATATTTTCCGGGTACACCAAAAGCCCTTTTACGATCTCTGCCATCTGATTCAGCATATAATCCAGCAATATGGCGCTGTCAGGTATGATTATACGCTCTGCCGAAGAATGGCTTATATCTCTCTCGTGCCATAACGCCACGTTTTCCATGGATACCATTGCATTCGCGCGCAGAACTCTCGCCAGGCCAGCGATCCTTTCGCACATGACAGGATTTCTCTTGTGCGGCATCGCGCTGGAACCTTTCTGGCCTTTTCCAAAAGGCTCCTCAACCTCCCTGACCTCTGTCTTCTGCAGATTTCTGAATTCTGTCGCTATCTTCTCAAGAGTAGCGCCCACGATAGCTATTTCTGACAAATATTCGGCATGTCTGTCTCTCTGCAAAATCTGAGTGGATACGTTAGCCGGCCTAAGCCCTAATTTTTTACAAACATAACTTTCAACATAAGGCTCGACATTTGAATACGTGCCTACAGGCCCGGAAATTTTGCCTATGGATATAATTTCCTTTGCCCTGTTGATTCTTTCAATGCCTCTATTTATCTCATCAAAAAATAACGCCAATTTTAAACCAAACGTCGTAGGTTCAGCGTGCATCCCATGGCTTCTCCCGGCCATAATAGTGTATTTGTATTTATTGGCTTTTTTTCTTAATTCTCCTTTTAGCGCCTTAAGGTCTTCCAGAATAATGTCAGCTGATTCCTTCATCATGACTGACAGGCCTGTATCCAGGACATCGCTCGAAGTAAGGCCCTGGTGCACAAACCTTGAAGAATCGCCTATATATTCCGCTATATTGTGGAGAAACGCTATTACATCGTGGCGGGTAGTTTTTTCTATTTTTTCAATTCGCTTTATGTTAAATCTTGCTTTGGATTTTATCTTTTTCAGCTCTTTTTGAGGAATTTTTCCTAAATTGGCTAGTGCTTCGCAGGCGAGAATTTCAATATCCAGCATCTTCTGGAATTTATTCTCATCAGACCATACAGCTGACATCCTGGGAAGCGAATATCTTGGTATCATAAGGAATATAATATACCATATATAGATTATATGCGTCAATAAAAAACACAGACTTGTGGTTTAGGCCTATTTCTTCTTGGAAGAGTACAAGATTAGCACTAGTATGAAAATAGCGATTAAAAGTAGCAGTAGAGTAATGCTTTGTATAAAATGAGCTGATAACCTGCCTGATTTTTCTTTTGTTATCACGGCGCCGTCTGTATCAGAAGCAGGCATGCCCTGTTTTAATCTGAGATTACCCAGCGTATCCATCCATATATAATATTCCCTGCCCTGGATATCGGATAGCACTACCTTACTCGGCCCGGCCGTGTCGCCTTTTAATATAAGGTCTTTCTTAAGGGTAAGAGAGCCTGACATAATTGAATCAATATCATTTCTCAGCAATTGGCTTGAGCTTATCATGTCAATGGATTTGGCGTTCAGCGCGTAAACAGAACTCGCAAGTTTTATGCGGGGCGTCATTTCTCCGTCGCTCGCAACCTCCATGCCAAGCCATAGGTTTTTATTAAAATCTATTTCGAGAGGTTTAACTGAACCCATGAGCACGCTAAACAAGCCATTTTTTACAGTAAGTATGTGCCCCTCTTCCCAGATAGGCTGGCCGAGTGTCTCTGCATCATAAAATCTGAACGTGACTAAAAAATTTCCGGTTAAGGGGTTATCGTCTTTATCTGTAAGTCTTCCCTGGTAGTTTATAACGCGCGGGATAGCGGCGTATGTAATAGCAGTCAAACATAAGATCCCGATTATAAGAAATAAAGCTATGCGGAATTTCCTCATTTAGTGCCTCCTTTTTTTTGAGTGGTGCCGAGGAGAAGAATCGAACTTCCCACGCCGGCCTTTTCAGGGCCGCGCTCTACCACTGAGCTACCTCGGCACTACTTCGCTCTATAATATTTTAAAATCTCTGGTATGAGCTTCGTAGGTGCTTTAAGTTCCTGCGAAGCCCGTCATTTATTCTTACGACTACACCCTAAGGGCGTAGCAGAACCTCGGCATTACAAGATTTATCTTATTTTAGCAAACCTTCTTATTATGTCAATACAATATTCAGCCTAAGTTGACACTCTGACAATGTCACAGTCAGACTGTGTCATAATGTAGCCGCCTGATTTATCAGGCACAAAATAGGTTGCCCAATAAATTGGGCAACTACAATATATTGTGTATTATAATTCAGCAGAGAGGATTACGACACAGTCTGAGTGTCAACTTATTATGGGTATGATATTATTTTGCCATCCTCTTTAAGTATCAGGACCTTTATGCCTTTAATGGACTTTGCCAGATTAAGGCCCTTTTCTTCTCCCATCACAAATATAGCCGTGGAAAGGCCGTCTGCCTGCTCCGCAGAATCCGCCGCTACTGTAACGCTTATTATACCCTGGCAGGGCTCTCCTGTAAGAGGGTTTATTATATGGGAATATCTTTTGCCTCCTATTTCAAAAAATCTTTCATAATTTCCGGAAGTGCTTATAGCCCTGTTAGTTAATTCAAAACTTCGGAGTAGTTTGCCTTTATTTCTGGGATCCTCGACTCCTATTTTCCAGGCTTTATTACCCGGGGCGCTCCCTAAAGCAAATATATTTCCGCCAAGATTCACAAGGCCATTTTTAATTCCCCTTGACACCAGGACATCTTTTGCCCTGTCAACCGCATAACCTTTGGCAATGCCGCCAAAATCTATTTTTGTCTTTTTATTCAAAAACTTTACAGACAACTTTTTAGGGTCAAGTTCTATATTTTTATACCCCACGCCTTCCAATGCGTTTTCTATTGTTTCTTTATCTGGTATTGATTTATGCCTGCGGACAAAACCCCATATCTCCATTAAAGGTGCCACTGTTATATCAAATGCCCCATCTGAAATCCTGCTATAATAAACAGACTTTTCTGTAAGCTTAAAAACCTCTTCGCTCGCCGCTACCTTCTCAAGGCCTGCCAGCCTATTTATATTTGACACCTCGCTATTTTTATTGAACTTACTGAAAACTTTTTCTATCCGCTCCATTTCTTTAAACGCAGCGCCTATCGCGGCAATAGATTTATCCTTGCTGTCTCCATAACAGGAAATCTCGCAAAAGGTGTCCATCAGGATCCTTGTTTCCTTTACCGACGGAACCTGGCCGCATCCTGTTAAAATAAGTATCAATAGATAAAAAATCCCGCATCTTTTCAATGCGAAAAGATACGGGCGTAATTTAAAAATCATATGATTTAAAATAAAAATACGGCCGCCGATACTACCGTAGACCAGTTACCATTAGAATCAATTATGGTAGATTGGGTTATGTTCATGGTCTTCACGATCTTATCCTTAACCTGATACACCATTTTTATTTCATCCCAGTCTTTGGAATCGTCAAAATCCGGGAAACCCATTGTAGAGGCCAGCATTTTTGCTGCTAGGTCTTCCGCGTAATCACCTGCAAACTCATCTGTCTGGCCATAGGCATGATGTTCGCTCATGTAGCCGTACATGTTTTCGTCCGCTGGTATCGCAGTGCCTACAGAAGACGCTATAAGCCGCCTTGGCTCATTGGAACTGCACCTGGCAATGACACAATAGGTTATCATGCCTGGTATCAGTTCTTTTATGCCTTCATTTTTTGGAATAATTTTACACCCCGGCGGGAAAATGCTCGAGACATGCACCAGATTGCACTTTTCAATACCTGCGTCTCTTAAGGCCAGCTCATACGAACGCAATTCTTCTTTATGCGTCCCTACGCCTTTTGTAAAAAATACCTTTGCAGGAACTAACTTACCTAACTGCGGCGTTTGCTGTCCGTTCATGCTTTATTCTTCAGACGGCACAGGCACTGCTTGAGATACCGGGCCTGCAGCAGCCGGCTGTTCAGGAACAATGACATCCACCCAGCTTGCGACAAGTTTTCCTGTGTCGTTAGTATAATAACCGACTTCTGCCTTATCGCCTTTCTTAATATCCGCTAGTTTTATATCCTCTATGCCTTTCCAAAGTATAGTTTCTCCGTCTATCACGTTGAAAGCCTTCTCTGCGGAATCAGCCCCTTTTACCGTTATGGAACCCGCTGCTGCATCTAAAGCCGTGATCTCTCCTGTAACCACTCCCTCGCCTACGC